>JBAVYC010000908.1:0-8742 GCA_049698595.1 Desulfobacterales bacterium
GAGGAAGGGTTGATGCTGCCCATAAACGGTAAGACCAAAGATTTATTTTCACGTCTGTATGAATACAATCCGGCCCAAGTCAAGCAGTGCATCGCCAGGTATTTCGACCTACCGTACACGCTGCCGCAAACTGTGGATCTTTCCGATGTTCCGGAGGTTCCCCAGCGGCCCCCAACATTGTGTGCCGGATGCTCCCACCGGGCCACTTATCTTGAAGTAAAAAGAGCCACTGAAGGCATGGATACCATATTCCCATCCGACATCGGATGCTACACTTTGGGTCTGCTGCCACCGCTTTCGGCAGCTGATTTTCTCATATGCATGGGTTCTTCGGTTGGTACTGCCGGTGGTTTTTCCAAGGTTGACGACAAAAAAGTCATCGCTTTTATCGGCGACTCCACTTTTTTTCATTCCGGGATCCCGGGCCTGATCAATGCCGTCTTTAACAGCCATAACTTTACCCTGGTTATTCTCGACAACGGTACCACGGCTATGACCGGACATCAGCCCAATCCCGGGGTCGACATGACCCAGCTGAACATGGAAGGATACGGCAAAGTATCCATCGAAGCTGTGGTGAAGGCCATCGGTGTGGACCATGTCACCACCATCAAACCTTATAAGGTAAAGAAAAGCATTGCGGCGATCAAAGCGGCCATCAATTACAAGGGCGTTTCGGTAATCATATCGGAAGAAATCTGTGCCTTGTATGCCAATGCCCTGAAGCTGCCCAAACGTAAGCCTTTTCACGTAAGTGCAAAATGTCAAAATCACAAAGATTGCATCAGCTCGCTCGCCTGCCCTGCTTTCTACATCTGGAATGAGCGGGTCAAAATTGACGCAAACCTGTGCACGGGTTGTGCGGTCTGCGCGCAAATATGTCCCGAAAACGCTATCCTTCCGGTGAAAGCGAGCGCATAGAAAAGGAGGAACGAGTTACGGGTTGCGAGTTACGGGTTACGGGCAGAAAGGGCATAGCGCAAAAGGCATAGCGATTAGAGCAAAAGAAATAATACATGTAGAACCGTTGGGTGCTTAAAATCAATAGAATACATTAATTTTAGGCATTTTAGTGCAATTTAGTCATTTATTAAACCAATATATACAGGACGATATCATGAAAACAAAACGATTGGTTATTGTGGCGGTAGGAGGCCAGGGCAATCTTCTGGCATCCAGCGTGCTGGGAGAGGCGGCCTTGCTTTGCGGGATTCCACTGAACATGAGTGAAATTCACGGCATGGCCCAACGGGGTGGTGTTGTTGAATCTTCCCTGGTATTTGGTGATGCAAAAAGCACCATCATCTCCGACGGCGAGGCCGATGTACTGGTCGGCTTTGAACCTGCCGAAACATTAAGGGCCTTACCCAAGTGTAACGCCGACACTGTAGTGATTACCAATCTTGCGCCGCTGATGCCTTATACGGTAAACATCGGCCAGGGCGTTTATCCGGATCTGAAACGATTGCAGGAGCTGATTCGCAAAAAGACTGCCCGCCTGATCGCTTTCAACGCAGCCGCGCTGGCCAAGGAGGCCGGCAATAGTTTGTCAGTCAACATGGTTCTTCTGGGCGCCTTGATCCAGACCGGTGTCCTGCCGTTATCTGTTGAGGAAGTTAAAAAAGCCATGACGACAAAAACCAAAAAGATGTTCCTGGATTCAAATCTTAAGGCCTTTGATCTTGGATTCTCAGCTGCAGGGGCAGCTTGACCCGTGTCAGCACGCTTGACAGGCTGATTGGGAGTTATTTGTTATTAGTTATTGGTTAATAGTTTCAGAGAAATATAATCCATTCTTATATTGTATCTACGATAGAATTATTTAATGGAGAGCTCATCATACTCGAATAACGAATAACAAATAACCATTAACGGCTAATTTCACTGTATTATATATGTGCTCAATCTTATCGGATATCTGAGGATCCATGCGATTTTATTTCAGTGCTTTTTAAAACCGTGACCTGGGGAGGTGAAAAATGAATGACAAAAGCGATTTTAATCCCCAATCATTTGCTGTGATCGGCGCCGGTCCGGTGGGATGCATCGTGGCTGCTTTCCTGGCCAAAGGCGGCTATGAAGTCACCCTTTGCGACGTGGTCCCTGACCTGTTGAAACCGGCCCTGGATCCCGGTATCATTATCGAAGGTGCCGAAGATATTCGGCAGAAGGTTGCCAAGACCTGCACAACAATAGATGAGCTCGCGGATCATGACCCGGATGTGATATTCATTACCGTCAAGGCCCATGCCTTGCCGCTGATCGCTTCCGCCATCGAAGGTTTTTACCATGACGGGATGCTTATCGTCAGCTGGCAAAACGGCATCGATACGGAATTGGAACTGGCTAAAATTCTGGGTAAGGTCCCCGTCATGCGTGCGGTGGTTAACTATGGCTGCGGACTCATGGGACCGGCCCACGTTCATATACCGTTTCATCATCCCCCCCACTACATTCAGGAACTGGATTCCGCTTCACAGAGCGAAGCGCTGGTCGTCGCAGAAGTGCTTTCAAATTGTGGCCTGCCCACCGATCATACCCGTCAGATTGTTTCCATGGTTTGGCGCAAAACGGTTATGAATGCCTCGATGAATCCGGTGTGTGCCGTAACCGGGCTGACCATGTCGCGGGTGATGAATGATCCTATTGTCTACCAGATCGTTGAGGCCCTGGTGAAAGAATGTTTAGCCGTTTCCAGGGCAAATGAGATAAATCTCGGGTGGGACTACTATCCCCACGCTATGGAATACATGCGAAATGCCGGCGATCATAAGCCATCCATGTTAATGGATATCGAAGCCGGTCGCCGGACCGAGATCGACTTCATGAATGGAAAATTCGTCGACTACGGGCAACAGGCCGGCATTGAGACACCGTATAATCGAACCATGTGGGCCCTGGTAAAGGGGTTGGAGTCGAAATGACTACAAACCCAATATACGTCGGCGCTGATGTGGGATCTTCGAGAACCAAAGTGGCCGTTCTTGATCCCGACAAACATCTAATCGGCTATGCAATTAAAAAGTCGGGGATTGATTTTACGGCTACCGCCCAGAATTGCCTTGAAATTTCTTTAAGTATGGCCGCTGCCGGCCGGAACGATATTGCCGGCGCCATATCCACCGGATACGGCCGTAAAAATGTGACCTATGCCGCTGAGACCAAAACAGAAATCGGCTGTCATGCCAGCGGATGTTTTTTGTATTTCCCGCAGGAAATTACCGTCATTGATATCGGAGGGCAGGACAACAAAATCATTAAGCTGGATAAAGCGGGCCGGCGCACGAGCTTTAAGATGAACCGCAAATGCGCAGCCGGTACCGGCGCCTTCCTGGAAGAGATGTCCGCCCGCCTGGACATACCCCTGGAGGAAATGGATGGATTGGCCTCCCGGTCTGAAAATATGGTGAAACTGGGAAGCTTCTGTACCGTTTTTTCAGCCACAGAGGTCCTCGAAAATATTCGACACGGTAAAAAAATTGATGACATCGTCAAGGGTGTTTTCTTTTCGGTCATCAAAAGAGTTCTGGAAATGGATTCTTTGACCGAAAATGTGGTCATGACCGGCGGTGTGGTGGCTCATAATCCCTATCTGGTTAAAATGGCCGAAGAACTGATCGGCAGAAAACCACTGGTTCCCGAACACCCGCAGTTGACCGGTGCCATCGGGGCCGCACTGTATGCGATCAGTAGCAAAGAGCAGAGAGCATAGGGCATGGGGCAAAGAGCAAAGCGCATGGAGCATAGGGCCGAGCCGAGCGTAAAAAAGCATGAATCCCCAAACTGAGTCTCGAATATCAAGGGGTTAAGGTCAAAAGAGTACCGTATGATATTCAATCATTTAACTCTATGCTTTTGGCTCTCTGCCCTATGCACTGCAATCAGAAATTGGATCATGTTCGAAGCAATCAATGACAATATGAAAACAAACTAAAAGTAATATTTACCAGCACGGGAGGATCGATTATGCCAGAAGAACAAAAAGTCGTCAGAAAAAAAATAGCCGCCGCCGGTGATGTCAGTAAGTTCATGGCCGACTATTATCTCGAACTCGATGCGGCATCGCAGAAGGGAGACCCCAAGATTGCATGGTGTACCAGTGTCGGCCCGGCTGAGATACTCAGGGCCATGGGGTTTTTGATTTACTTTCCCGAGACCCATTCAGCAATGCTGGGAGCTACGCGCATGGCCACCGATCTTATCCCGGAGGCCAATGCATTGGGATACTCGCCGGATATCTGTTCCTACCTCACCGCCGATATTGGTGCCTTTGTAAAAGGAATTACGCCATTAAAGAAGATTTTTAACATCGACAGTGTTCCCAAGCCGGATATCCTGGTTTACAACACGAATCAATGCCGGGACGTCCAGGATTGGTTCAAGTGGTATGGCGAAAAATTCAATGCCCCGGTGATCGGTGTCCATACCCATAGGAATGTCGGCGACGTTACCGAAGCCCATATTGCTTCCATTGCCAAACAGATGGAAGCCCTGGTCGAGCCCCTGGAAAAAGTTTCCGGCAAAAAACTTGAAATGGCCAAGCTAAAAGAAGCAGTGAGGCTTTCTCGTGACTGCTCGGATATCTGGAAAAAAATACTGGACACGGCATCGGCAGTCCCGGCACCTCTGACCTTTTTTGATGGGACCACCCTCATGGGACCGGCAGTCGTGGGCAGAGGTACCCAGAAGGCGTTGGATGTTTTTGAGAAATTGCTGGCCGAACTGGAAGAACGGATTAAAAATGGTGAAGGCGCGGTAGAAACCGAACAGCACCGGATCTATTGGGATGGTATGCCGGTATGGGGAAGGCTAAGCGCTCACTCGAAGCTGTTTACCGGCTTAAATACCAATGTCCTGGCTTCGACCTACTGTAACAGCTGGATATTTTCGGCCCTGGACCCGGAAGATCCGTTTCACAGCATGGCCAAAGCGTATACGGAACTATTTATCGTACGTGACGATGAAGCCAAGGAAAAATACATCAAAGAAATGCTGGCGTTTTTCAAGGTTGACGGCATCATCTACCACGATGCCAAAACCTGCCCCAACAATACGAACTGCCGCTACGGTATGCCCCAGCGGCTCTCGGAAGTAACCGGAATCCCCAGTCTGACCATCCATGGCGATCTGAACGATCTGAGAATGCTTTCCGATGAACAGACCAAAACCAATGTCGAGGCCTTTATCGAGCAATTGGAAGAAAGCTGAAGAATCTATTTCTTTTCACAAAAATAAGGAGAACCACGATGTTAGAGTCTTTATTTCGTCCAAAGTCGGTCGCCGTTATCGGCGCTTCGTCCAAGGAACTGTCCATCGGCAATCGGGTGATCAAAAACCTGATCGATTTCGGGTTTAAAGGCGGTATATACCCGATCAATCCCAAAGCGGATGAAATTCGGGGGCTTAAAGCCTATAAGTCGATTATGGAATGTCCGGACAATATCGATGTCGTTCATATGGTGATTCCGGCAAAGTTTGTACCCATGGCCATGGAAGACTGCGGCAAAAAAGGAGTCAAAAATGTCATCATCAACTCCGGCGGGTTTTCTGAAACAGGTCCCGAAGGGGAAGCCATTGAAAAGGATTTCCTGGCAAAAGCAGATCAGTATGGCATCCGGGTACTGGGCCCCAACTGCCAGGGTATCATTAATACCGATGCGGATATCAGGGCCTATTGCAATTTTACCTTTACCATGCCGGATCCGGGCTACATCTCGATTGTGGCCCTCAGCGGTGGTGTGGCCGAAGTGATTCACCAGGCCTTTTCCCAGATGGGCGTCGGCACCCGGATCTATGCCTCCAACGGCAACGCCTGTGACGTGACCATCCCGGATATCCTGGAGTATCTTGGAGATGATGACGGCACCCGGGTGATCGTAACCTATGTCGAAGGACTCAGAGATGCGACTACCTTTATGGACGTCGCGACGAAAGTGGCCGCAAAAAAACCGATCCTGGCCATGAAGGCCGGCCGTACCATGGAAGGCGCCCAGGCTGCGGCGTCTCACACCGGGGGGCTTGCCAAGGAAGACATCGCCACCGATTTAATCTTTAAAAAAGCCGGCATCCTGTCTTTCAGAGACGAAGGGGAACTGATACAGGCGGCCGTGGCCTTTGCCACCCAGCCGATTCCGAAGGGCAACCGGGTGGGGATCATTACCAATACCGGCGGCCCGGCGGTAATCGCCACGGACGTGATGGTCGGGGCCGGTCTGACCCTGCCGCCGCTTTCGGAAAAAACCCGAACCGTGTTAACCGAAACGCTGTTCCCGGAAGCATCCGTAAACAACCCGGTGGATGTTTTGGCCACCGGTCCGGCACCCCATTATCGAGCGTGTCTGGACGCCATGATGGCAGATGAGAATTTTGACTGCGTCTTCGTCAACTTCGTCACGCCGTTTTTTGTGGACAACGAAAGTACGGCCAAAGAAATCGTTGCAGTGAGCAAACAACAGAAAAAACCGATAGTCTGCAACCTCATGACGGATAGACGCCAGTGGACGGAAGTGGTCAAGATTTTACAAGACGGCGGTGTGCCGTGCTTTGCCCTGCCCGGCGAGGCGGCCCGCGCCATGACGGCCCTAGTTGACTACCACAATATCCGTGCTCGTCACATCGGCGAAGTACGATCGTTTGGCGACACGGAGGCCGAGGGCGCCCGACAAGTCATTGCAGCGGCCAAAGAAGCCGGGAAATCAAGTCTTTCGGCCGCAGAGGTTTACAACATCCTGGCGGCCTACAAGATCCCGACAGCCGGCTGGCGCATGGCGGCCAACGCTGATGAGGCGGTCAAGGCCGCTGCCGAAATCGATTATCCGGTGGTCGTCAAGGCCGATGCGCCATCCATCCTGCATAAAAGCGACATGGGGGGGGTTGCCGTTGACCTAAAGGACGCCGATGCGGTGCGAGCCGCGGTTGAAAAAATGCAGCAGCGCTTTTCCGCAGACGACCCGAGTTTTTTTGTTCAGAAGTATCTACCCGGCGGTCTGGAGCTGATCATGGGGGCCAAAGCCGAAGAAGGTCTCGGCCATGCTGTCATGTTCGGACTCGGCGGGATTTTCGTTGAAATCATGAAAGATGTTGTTTTCAACTTGACACCGGTGTCTGCGGGCGAGGCCGGGCAGATGTTGGCGGCCATCAAAGGTGCATCCATGCTGGAGGGCGTGCGCGGACAAAAGGGTGTGAATCAGAACCTGTTGATCGAAATCATTCAGCGTCTTTCCCAACTGCTCACCGATCTGCCTGAAATCCAGGAAATGGATTTAAACCCGCTGATTGCCTTTGAGGATCAGGTAGTAGCAGTAGATGCCAGGATCAGCATATAGAAGCTCAAAGAAAAAAGGATTAATGCCCGGGTTAGAGACTTTCAGCTTTGAGCTTAGAAAGGAGAATAACATGGCCGGATGGTTAAATCTGGGTCAAAATCTTAAAGTCAACGCCAAAAAATTCCCAAACACTGTGGCGCTTAAAGACCGCACGCGCACCTTTACGTATCCGCAGGCCAACAAACGGGTTAATAAACTGGCTCACAGTCTGCTCGCAATGGGATTGTCCAAGGGCGATAAGGTCGCCGTGTTGCTTGAAAACAGCATCGAAATTGTAGAAGTGTATCTGGCGACTGCCAAAACCGGCATTATTATCGTACCGATCAATTTTCGCCTGGTCAGTTCGGAAGTTGAGTACATCGCCGACAATTCGGATGCCAAAGCATTTATCGTCCATGACGATTTTGTGCCAACGGTGGATCCGATCAAGGCCAGGCTTAAAAATATTGCGGCCGATAATTATATCGTGGTCGGTCAGGCTGTTGCGGGCTACCGACCATACGAGACGTTTATTGAAAACTCCGCAGATGCTGAACCCGTAGCCGAGGTCGCGCCCGAAGATACCTGGATTTTGATCTACACCTCGGGCACCACCGGCAAACCCAAAGGGGTGGTGCGTTCGCATGAATCCCACATCGCTTTTTATCTCATTAATGCAGCGGATTTCGGCTTTAACGAGCATGACTTTTGCCTGAATGTCATGCCGATTTGCCACATTAACTCCACTTTTTTTACCTTCACCTTCATTTACATCGGCGCCTCGGTATACATCCATCCGGCGCGATCATTCAAACCGGGAGAAATACTGGAAATAGTCGAACGCGAGAAAATTACCTTCATCTCCCTGATCCCCACCCATTATAACCTGATTCTAATCGCCTCCCGGGAAGCTAAAAAACATGACGTCAGTTCCATCCGCAAACTGTTGTGTTCCTCCGCCCCAGTCCGCAAGAGCATGAAGCTGGCGATCATGGATTTTTTCCCGGGTGTGGCGCTCTACGAGGGTTATGGCTCCACCGAGGCCGGGATTGTCACCGTGCTCAAACCCGAAGACCAGTTGAGAAAACTGGGCTCCATCGGTTATGAAACACTAGGCACGGATTTCGTCAAAATTCTGGATCAAGACGGTAATGAGGTCGGTGTCGGGGAGGTCGGCGAATTATACTCACGGGGCCCCATGCTTTTTGACGAATACTACAAACTGCCTGAGAAAACGGCCGAATCTTTTAAGGGGGGGTGGTTTTCGGCCGGTGACCTGGCCACCCGCGATGAAGATGGCTTCTATCAAATCGTCGACCGCAAGGATAATATGATCATTACCGGCGGTGAGAATGTCTACCCCAGCGATATCGAAGAAGTCATCGGCAGCCACGAGTGCGTGTTTGACTGCGCCGTCGTCGGACTCCCCGATGATAAG
>JBAVYC010000909.1:0-2356 GCA_049698595.1 Desulfobacterales bacterium
ATTATAACCTGATACTAATCGCCTCCCGGGAAGCTAAAAAACATGATGTCAGTTCCATCCGCAAACTGCTGTGCTCCTCCGCTCCGGTCCGCAAGAGCATGAAGCTGGCGATTATGGATTTTTTTCCCGGTGTCGAGCTCTACGAGGGTTATGGCTCCACCGAGGCCGGTATTGTCACCGTGCTCAAACCCGAAGACCAGTTGAGAAAGCTGGGCTCTATCGGCTTTGAAACCTTGGGCACGGATTTTGTCAAAATTCTGGATCAAGACGGCCATGAGGTCACCGTCGGCGAGGTCGGTGAATTATACTCACGGGGCCCCATGCTCTTTGACGAATACTACAAACTACCTGAGAAAACAGCCGAATCTTTTAATGGGGGGTGGTTTTCGGCTGGTGACCTGGCCACCCGCGATGAAGACGGATTTTATCAAATCGTCGACCGCAAAGATAATATGATCATTACCGGTGGTGAGAATGTCTACCCCAGCGATATCGAAGAAGTCATCGGCAGCCACGAGTGCGTGTTTGACTGCGCCGTCGTCGGACTCCCCGATGATAAGTGGGGTGAAAAAGTGGCCGCGGTAATTATCCGCAAACCCGGCCTGGATGAATCCAAGATTAATGAAGATACCATCCGGGAATGCTGCAAAAGCCAGATGGCGGGATTCAAGCGCCCCAAGGAAATTATTTTTATTGATGAAGATGAAATGCCGCGTACCCCCACCGGAAAAATACTGCACCGCAAACTCAGGGAAAAGTTTCGCAAATAAGGAGGACCACAAAAATGAATTATGCCAGCTATGCCGCCGTACATGCCCGGCATTTAGCCGATAAAATATGCTTAATCGAAAGAACGCCTTCCATAAATCAGCGACGGACACTAACCTGGCGGCAGTTTAATGATGAAATCAACAAGGTCGCCAATTATTTATCCAAGGACCTGGGAATCAAAGACGGCGATTTTGTCATGCATCTGCAGAACAATTCTCTTGAATGGCTGATCACTTATTACGGTATCATCAAGATCGGCGCGGTGGTCGTCCCTCTTAATTTTCGGTTTGTGGGTACCGACATCCTGTATGCCGCCAACATCAGCAATCCCAAAGCCTTTATTCTGGGATCAGAATTTCTTTCGGTGGTTCAGCCGGTCCAAAAGAATTTGAAAACCGTGGAGACGTATATTTGCGTGGGCAAGTCGGTGCCTGATGATATGATCGATTATCAGACCCTGGCGGCAAGCAGCGACATTTCTGAGGCCATCGTCCATGTCGATGATCACCATGATCTGGCCATGATGTTCACCTCCGGCACCACCGGTGATCCCAAGCCGGTCTTGCACACCCATTACTCGCTGAACAATACCGCCATCGGCAATGGGATGAGTTATTTTGTTGAAAAAAATGACAATTATGTATTTTTCCTTCCCTTGTATCATAGCGGCACCATGTTTTTATGGGCACCTTTTTATGCCACCGGCGCCGTCGGAACGATTCTCAGAGAATTCAGCGACCCCAAATGGATCCTCGAGACCATGGCTGAAGAAAAAGGGACGGATGTTCTCTTTGTGGTGCCCATTGCCGTTGCCATTTTAAACGCTATCGGCGGCGGTGAAATCAAACTGGACGATTATGATCTTTCCAGCTGGCGCTATATGGAAATCGGTGCCCAGCCGGTGCCTTTCGATGTCATGAAACGGCTGGTGGAAACGCTGCCCTGCGGTGTTTCCAATATTTACGGCATCACCGAAGGCGGCGGTGGCGGACTGTTTAATCTCTACCCGGAGGAAGTGTTGCAAAAGCCCGGCTCCATTGGCAAACCCACCTTCGGGATGGATGCCAAAATAATCGATTTTGACGGCACCGAACTTCCGGCCGGAGAAGTTGGTGAGCTGTTGCTTAAAACCAATCGTATGATGAAAGGCTATTATCAAAACCCGGAGCTGACCCAAAAATCACTCAAAGACGACTGGCTGTATACCGGCGATCTGGTTAAAGCCGACGAAGAGGGATATTACTACATTGTCGATCGGGCCAAAGATATGGTGACCTGCGGCGGGGAAAATATATTTCCGGTGGAGATTGAAGATGCCTTGATGGATCACCCCAAGATCGATGATGTGGCCTGCATCGGATACCCGGACGAGCGGCTGGTGGAGATTGTGCTGGCCATTGTCCAATTAAAAGACGGGGCGTCCATGACGGAGGAAGAGCTGATTGAGTTCGCCAAATCCAAAATGGCGACGTACAAGGTCCCGCGCAAGGTCATCTTTGATACGGTCATGAGAAATCCAACCGGCAAACTCATGAAGCCCAAAATGAGGGAGAAATTTACCGGCCGCAAGGAAGCTTTTCAAAAG
>JBAVYC010000910.1:0-3256 GCA_049698595.1 Desulfobacterales bacterium
CATATGGGAGGAGGTCACCGGCCGGCGCGTAAATTGATGGGGCGATTCCAGAAGATATTGGCCCTGACTGGTGCGCTGGAAAATGAGTTCGTTGGCCGGGATCCGGGAGCCTGCGATGCAAAGCACATCGCAGGCAATCTTAATTTCCGGTTTAGAATGGTCTCCTGCTTTCGAATTTAGGGGTTTTATGCGCACGCCTTTGATGCATCGCCGGCCCAGGGCAGCCTCGATATCGTGTTGCGGATATACGGGAATCGCCGCATCCTTTGCCTTGCGAGCTGCGCCGGCTGCCGGAACCTGAGCATCAGGCCGGTTATCGATGATTGCAGCCACTGCAACACCGGCGTCCGTAAGCTGGTGCGCCAGCCCATAGCCCCTGTCGTTGTTGGTGACAACCACTGCTGTTCTGCCGGGGCGGATAAGATCCCGGTGCATAAGGCGTTGCAGACCGCCTGCCAGAAAAATCCCGGGGAGATCGTTGTTTTCAAAAACCATCGGATTTTCGTAGCTGCCGGTTGCAACAACGACCCGTTTTGGTTTCATTTCCCAGAGTTCGCCGTCACGTACGACGGCTAATATGTCCTCATCATACCAGGCAAACGCTGTTGCAGCGGTGACAATCCGACAGTTGGCAAGCTGCATTACTTCTTGTGTTAATTTTTTAGCGATATCGAACCCATACTGCCGGGTGTCGGAATCCGGCAGCTGGAATTTAGACGTATCATATTGAATCCTCCCGCCCGGCGTGTCTTCCTTTTCAATCAGCCAGACTTCCGCTCCCGCCTGAGCCGCATGCAGTGCAGCCGCTAAACCTGCAATACCGCCACCTACGACGACCACTTCAGGACTGGCCGTCCGCCGGCGCGGTGGCGTATGATTCTCGATATCCGACAGGGTACCGATGCCGGCCATTCTTCGCAGAAATCTCTCCCAGATGTGATACAGCCAGCGCGGACGAATAAAGCGTCGATATTGAAACCCGGGTCGAATTAAAAAATCCAGATAGCCGGACACGGCGGCAACATCAAATTTCAATGACGGCCAGGCATTCTGGGATTCAACCTTCATACCGGGCTGGACGAGCACCCGACATATGCGCACATTGGGGATACCGTCCACCCGCATCAGGCAATGGGAACAATGACCGCTCAGACAAAACAGACTGCGCGGACGGTGATATTTGAAGCTACGGCTGAATATCCGCAGCCCTTCTGCATATAGGGCGGCAGCAATGGTTTCACCTGTATAGCCGGCAATCGGTCTGCCGTTGAATTGAAACATAATAGCCTCCCCGCGGTCGATCTTAAGGTGGGGATGGTCCGATATTCGCAGATCCGTTGTCATCTTATCGATGCTCCTTTTTGATGATAGCCGGCTCGATGACCAGTTCTCCGGTTTTAAATCTCTGCGCGTTGAAAGGACGAATTTCAGGCGGCAGGTCGCCACTGAGGATATATTCGGACAAAGCCTTGCCGCCGCCGGGGCCGCCCATGAACCCGTATCCGCTCCAGGCCACGGATAAAAGAAACCCTTCGATTTCCGGTACGGAGCCGATTATCGGCGCATGGTCGGGCGTCTGGCTGATCAAACCGGTCCACTGCCGCATCATGCGTACCCCGGCCAGTTGCGGAAAAATTCTGACGTATTTACTGGCGATGGCGCAGGTCGTACCCAGCGAATTTCGCATGCTGGTGGAAGGCACGAAATCATCCCTTTCAGCGCCGCCGATAAACTCGCCGCGGGCCGACTGGTGCATATAACACAACAACCCGGGCGCAGACACTGCCTTCAGCAGAAACGGTTTTAACGGTTCGGTTACCATCACTTCAATGCGATGTGTTACAGTAGGTAATTCGAGCCCTACCATTTGAGCAATTCTCCGGTCATGCGCTCCGGCGGCGTTGACGACCGTTCGGGTTTCTACCTCGGCGCCCGAAGTTTTTACCGTCCGCACGGACCCTGATTGAACCACAATGTCCTTGACCTCGGTAAACGGGAAAATATCAACGCCCAACCGGCGCGCGGCCCGGGCATAGCCCCAGATCGCCGCATCGTGCCGGGCAAAGCCGGCACTTGCCTGCAGAAGACCGCCGGCAATCAGGTCAGGATTCATGGCCGGGATCAGCCGCAGCACGTCTTCAGCATCCAAAATTGTGGTTTTCAGGCCAAGTTCACGTTGCGTTTTCTGATTTTGCTTTAAACCATCAAATTCTTCAGGATTGGTCGCCAGGATCATGTACCCGTGACGGGTAAACATGACATTAAAGCCTATATCCGCCGCAAGATCTTCCCATAAGTGCAGACTTTTATCCCAGAGACCGATCCACTCCCGGGATCCGAAAGCCGATCGGATCATCTCACCGTTGCGACCGCTGGCGCCACTGCCCAGATAGCTTTTCTCAAAAACAACCACCCGCTGCGAACCGTCCCGGGCAAGGTAGTAGGCCAGCGACAGACCCTGGATTCCGCCGCCGATAATAACTACATCATACTGTTTGCGCATCTTCACCTCACTCGTCCTCGACCGCCAACCATCCCAGGGGTATAGGTTCCACCGGAGGACGCATGGTGGGTATCCTGAGATCTTCGATGGATTGACCGGTTTTTTCGGCGAACACTCTCAAAACATTCAGGGCACACATTTTCCCCTGGCAGGTTCCCATAAATGCCCCGGTATACCGTTTCAGCATTTCCATGTGGTCATACCCTTCTTCAATTGCCCGAATGAGATCCGACTCGGTTAAATCCTGGCAATAACAAATAATTTTTTTTGCCATGCGCACGACCTTTCTTTCTTTAGATTTGTGTAGCCTATGATTGAGAAACCATGGACATTGATAATTGTAAAGCACTTAGCGTGATTATTAGAATTTTTTTTTGCATATTTTTTTACAATTTGTCGGTATACGCCGGCAGAACAACCACCACCAAAACTGGTTGAGGCAAACAAGATACTTGCCAATGGTTAGTCGGTCAAGTGGTCATCAAAACCAACAGATCCGATAAAACGGAAATTAAAAAAAATAAAAAATCAGCGGCCACCAGCAGAGGTGGCCCCGGCCCCTTCCAGGGGCCATCCTCATACCTCCAGCTCTGCTGGTGGTCGCTGATTTAGGAAATTATCCCTTTCCGACCGGGCAGGATAGTTCGCAAAGCCGGCAGAACTTGATGACCTCGACCGGTTCGGCATGACCGTCCAGTTGGATGAATTCTTTATTTTCTAAATTTTTTTCGGTTTCGGGCCGACACGTTTCCC
>JBAVYC010000911.1:0-5295 GCA_049698595.1 Desulfobacterales bacterium
CACTTCTCATATGGGTGGTGTAAATTCCCTTGTGCCGGCTGGCAACTTTAGCCAATTCAATGATTTCCTCAGTGTCGGCATAGTTCGCCGGTACGTAAATCAATCCACTCGAAATGCCGAAGGCGCCCGCCTGCATAGCTTCCGCCGTCAAACGCTTCATTTCAGACAATTCGGATTCATTTGGAGCCCGGTTCTCAAAACCGAGGACGGCGATTCGAACCGTACCATGGCCGACCAGCGGTACCACATTTATCCCCGGCCGGGTCTCTTCCACCATCGTCAGAAATTCTTCAAAGGATGATAGATCCCAAAAACCATCCGAAAGATGACTGCCCCCCATAATCGCCGATGCTTTGCGCATATCATCTCGGTGGTCATTTCTTTCTCCCTTTAATTTAGACTATCTTCAATATCCGTCCCGGCCGTGCCCCGGAGTGAGCCGCTTCATGAATAACCAAATTGCCGTTGACGATGACGTGAAAAATTCCGCCGGCATACTGGTGCGGGTTGTCGTAAGTTGCCTTGTCTGAAACCTCAGCCGGGTCAAAGATGACCAGATCAGCGGCCAGACCCGGCCTGATCAGGCCGCGATCATTCAGCCGCAGCTTGGCGGCCGGCATGCCGGTCATTTTATAAATGGCTTGCTCCAGTTTAATCGCTTTCAAATCACGAACAAACCGGCTCAAAATCCGGGGGAATGCTCCGTAGCTTCGCGGATGGGGGACACCTTTGGCCATCGGGCCGGTGACGGCCATGCCGATGCCGTCCGTGCCGAACATCATACCGGAAAATTGAATCTCCCTTTGACGATTTTCCTGCGACATGCCGAACACGGCCATGGATATATCCAGCTCGGTGTCCAGAAGCGCTCCAAAAAGCCAATCATAGGGCGATTTGCCTGCCTGCGCAGCCAGTTCGGCAATATAACGGCCTTCATATTCCTTTTTTTGGGGTGAAGATGTAATTAGAATGTCCTGCCATTCAAATCCATAAGCAAAACCCCCGGATTGCATATCCGCCATCATTTTTACCTGCATGTCCGGATTTGCCAGTCTCTCCAAGGTCTTCGCGGGTCCGCCGACATGGGTCCATTCCGGCAGTAAGGTCATCAGGCTGGTACTGCCGGCCCGATAAGGATAAAGGTCGGCGGTTATGTCCAGGCCTGTTGATTGTGCCCGGCTGATCAGCTCCAGGGCTTGTTGGGACTTATCCCAGTTCCTCTGTCGGGCGGCTTTGAAGTGACTGATCTGAACGGAAGCCCCGGTTTCCCGGCCGATGCGAATCGCTTCTCCAATGGCCTCCAGCAAGGTGTCGCCTTCACCACGGATATGGCTGAAATAAAACCCATTTCTGTCTCCAACGACTTTGGTCAACTCAATCAACTCTTCGGTTGAGGTGAAGGATCCCGGTGGGTAAATAAGTCCGGTGCTCAAACCGATGGCGCCTTGCTGCATGGCTCCGACAACCAGATCCTGCATTTCGGCCATCTGGTGGACATTCGCCCGCCCCTTGTCAAAGCCCATGACCGCTGCCCGGATGGTCCCCTGACCGACCAATGGAATCACATTGAGCGAACAGCGCTGCTGAGCTAAAAAGCGAAGATAATCTTCAAGGGACGCCCATTCCTTCCAGGGTATGGATTTGGCAAGATCGCCGAAAAATCCGCTGATGGCTGAGATCACCTGGGCCCGGCTTTCTTCCACGAGCGGTGCCGGTGACAGCCCGCACTGGCCGACCACTACGGTGGTAATTCCCTGATGAACCAGACTGTCGGCTGTCGGATGAATCGGCAGAGAGAAATCGGCATGGGAATGCATATCGATAAAACCGGGAGTGACCGCATATCCCTTGGCATCGATGACAAGCGCCGCATCGGTGCGGCTCAGGCTGCCGACATCTGCAATATTTTGTCCTTCGACCGCCAAATCCGCGTCATAAGGCGGTGATGCCGTGCCGTCAATGACCGATGCATTTTTAATAAGTAAATCGTACATATTCTTCACCGAATCAGGAGACTACCGTTTTGCGACAGGGTTGGCCCTAAAACGCTGCAAAAGCCTAAGGCGAAAGAAAATTCCTTATTATCCGGATGTCGTCTCATCTCTTCGAAAAAGCGCTCAATTTAAGTTCAAATTTAAGACCATTCGCAGGGTAATAGAAAAGTAATGAGTATCTGTCAATAGCGACCTCGACAATTGTCGCTAAACGGATGAAAAAAGAATGATCCTGCCTATCCATTGTGCGCTGGATAGAGTAGCTCTGGAGATTTAGATCGAAAGTCTGTTTCGACAATTTTTAAAGCTGTCGTCATAACAGTCAACCCCAACGATGCAACTAAGGGGTCAATCCGGCTTGTTGACGTTCGCGGTATCGATCCTATCTTTTTGACATAGCGGCCATCGATAGCGGCCAACCAGATACATAACGAAAGGAGGGACCCATGCGGCTTAAAGGTAAAACCATCGGGATTCTCGTCGGACCCGGGTATGAGGAATTGGAGTTCTGGGTGCCGTATATGCGCATGCAGGAAGAAGGCGCCGAAGTCTGGGTGATTGGCACCAAAGCCGGTGAAATCTACACCGGCAAAAGCGGAGGGCTGACCGTCGAAAGTCACACTGCCGCTAAAGAGATTACCGCCGACCAGTTGGATGCGCTGCTGGTACCCGGTGGTTGGGCGCCGGACAAGCTTCGGCGCGATAGAAACATCTTGCAGCTAGTCCAAAACATGAATGCCCAGGACAAAATTCTGGGTTTTATCTGTCACGCGGGATGGGTTGCAGCCAGCGCAGGTATTTGCAAAGGTAAACGGGTAACCGGCAGCACCGGAATCAAGGACGACCTGGAAAACGCGGGCGCCATCTGGGTCGACGAGCCGGCCTTGCGGGAGGGAAATCTCGTCTGGGGCCGCGTGGTGGCAGATATTCCGGACTATTGTCGTGAATTGATCGCGGCGCTTGCCTGAAATTGTCACTCCCGGAAGTGCGAAGTCACGGACTATCCTTTTTTAATCGCATCGGCTGCCAATACGCCTAGTTTACCCCAAGGATGGCGTTTATTTACCCTTTGCCATTTTGTTTATGCAACACGGGGAATTGCTCTTTTACCGGTGTCGGCTAAAGGGCAAACGGAGGGGGCTACCATGCCGACATCGGAGGAACAGCGGGTTTTGCTTCTGTTGGCCAAGGAGTGGGTCCATAGCGGTCCGCCGGGTATTATGGACATCAGCGACATTGTAGCCGCTTTGGGTCAGGCCCCCAGTGCGACCTTGCAGGCGTTAAAGACGCTTTATGAATGCGGCCTGATCGATATGAATGCACTTAAAACCAGCACATTTCTCACTCCCGAGGGCTATGCGGCCGCAGAAATATCCTGACCACACCGGGGTGATGTGTTGCGAAACGTTTTTATTTCTTTTGGTATAATTTCCGCTTATCTCCTCTCAGCGCACTCCTTGAAGCTCTGTCCACAAGCGTGAAAAGCTTATCAATATCATCTTTTTGATTCGGCACCTGATGTCCACGCACTTTAACAAATTCACAGTCCAACTGATCGTTCATTCTATAAAATTCCTGATACAACTCATAATTGTTGAAACGCCTATTTTTCTTTGAACGATAATCATTTTGCTCAAACCGATCACGTCTTGCCTGCAATCCCGTGATGTTTTGAGAATCCGTATATACAATTACCTTGATCGCCGATGTTTGAATTTCGCATAGCGCCCATAATAAAGTCTGCAATTCAAGTTTCGTCGAAGTCGTATGCTTAAATCGCTTCACTTTCACGCGCGTCCTCAACGAATCCAACGAAAAGCCAGTTTCAGGCACAGCCAGGTAAGCCCCATATCCAATATTTGACTGGGTGTTCACACTTCCATCCGTAAATAGCATCAGTTGCTTCGTCAAAACATCACCGTAAAAGGCAGAAAGTAGAACCCGGCGCCATACGCCGGCACGGGTCCTCCCTGAAAGGAATGCTATGAAGGTTAGGCGCCGGCCTTTGGCGGTTTGTTATATCCTTTGTCACCGAATGGAGATAGCTTCTCAATCCAAAGCGCTTCAAGAACATGGAGATCTTCAGCAGGGTCACAAGTTGGATCATCAGCCGGTTCAAGAATCTCGAGTTCTTTGAACTCAAAATTTTCAGAACCGAATTGTTGCCATTCTTTCTGTAAAACTATATTACGGTAACTGCCCATCTTTAATTCAGCCTTACAACGATTAAGGATTGCCGGCAAATTAACACTTGAACCGATTAAAATCTTTTCGTTGACCTTGTTTTGTATTTGATAGATACCCATGGGACGAGGTGTTTCTTTATATTCTCTTATCTTTGCTTTGCGGTCCAATTTTTGTCTCCTTCGGTTGATGCAGTGCCGGTGCTAATACCATCCCTTACCTGACGCTTGCAGAATGCTTTTCTGTGGGCAAAAGCCTCAAACTGCCCCGGGAGCATCCAATCGAACGCTTTGGTGACCGAGCCCCCCTATGCCTTATAGTTTCATATCTCCTGTTGCCATATAACGCTGATGGAAGCTGAAAGCTTCGCCCAGGATATGGGGTTCATGTCCCCCCCCGGTTCGGATTGCTCTCTGGTAATAATCCCACAGCATAGGACGATAATCCGGATGGGCACATTTTTGGATGATCTGTTCGGCGACCTGACGGGGTGTCAGCGGTCTGGTATCCACGAGGCCGTGCTCTGTTACCACAATGTCCACCGAGTGTTCGGAATGGTCCACATGAGACACCATGGGTACAATCGCCGATATCTTCCCACCCTTGGCAGTGCTGGGCGTAACGATGAAGGTTAGCGCGCCGTTTCTCAAAAAGTCTCCGGAACCGCCGATGCCGTTCATCATTTGGGATCCCATGACATGGGTCGAGTTTACCTGTCCGTAAATATCCACTTCAATCGCCGTGTTGATGGAGATGACTCCCAACCTGAGAATCACCTCGGTAGAGTTGTAGATCTCCACCGGCCGCAGCACGATTTTTTCTTTGTATCGGTAGAGTTCGTTTAAAAATCGTGCCCGTCCTTTGTGCGATAATGTCATTGCAGACCCAGAAGCGCCGCGTACTTTGCCGATATCAATGAGGTCGAGGATTGCATCCTGGAGCACCTCTGAGTATATATAAAGCTCCTGATAATTATCATCCTCCATAAACCCATTCAGGACTGCATTGGCCACATCGCCGACACCGGACTGCCAGGGCAATAAAGGTGGTATGCGCTCCTTTTTGACTTCATGACGAACGAAGTCCAGAATGTTGCGGGCAATATTGCGCGAAACTT
>JBAVYC010000912.1:0-1573 GCA_049698595.1 Desulfobacterales bacterium
AATGATAGCAACACATAAGCCACTTTTTCCAAGCGACGTCTCGAAGTAAGCATAGTGCCGTAGTATCTTAATTATTAAAAAATTTAGTAAGTTATCGATATAGGCTCATTTTAAACATTCATTTTTATTTCTCTTGCTCGGGATTCAATCATGAACAAAATCACGAGACGACAATTTCTTTGCGGCAGCGCCACATGTCTGGCCGCTGTTGCCGCCAACCCGGGTTTAAGCAGTTTTGGGGGAAGATCTTGCGAAGCCGCCATCGGCGGGGACATCCGCGGTAAGGTGTTCAAAGGTGACGCGCCGGAAAAGCCGGGAAAATATTCCCGCGAAGGCTTTCTCTATAAAAAGCTAAAAAACCATAAGGTCGTCTGTGGCATCTGTCCCAATCATTGTATCCTTGCTCGCGGAGATCGCAGTATCTGCCGTTCCAAAGTCAACCTGGACGGCAAGCTGTATAGTCTGGCCTATGGCAACCCGTGCGCCGTCAATACCGATCCCATTGAAAAAAAACCACTCTTCCATTACAAGCCCCGCACCAAGGCCTTTTCGATAGCCACCACCGGGTGCAATTTCCGCTGTTTAAATTGTCAGAACTGGGAAATTTCCCAGGCCAAACCCCATGAGATACCCCAGATTTACGAGCTGTTCCCCCAAGATGTCGTCACTGCCGCCCAAAAATCCGGGGCTCAATCCATCGCCTATACCTACTCCGAACCGATCACTTTCTTCGAATACATGATCGATACGGCCCGGCTGGCCCGGGAAGCGGGGTTATACAATCTCTGGGTGTCCAACGCCTATATCAACCAAAAACCGCTGGTCGCGCTTTGCGAGGTGCTGGATGCCGCCAGCCTCAACCTTAAAGCATTCAGTGACGACGTTTACCGTAAATTGAACGGCGGCCGCCTCAAACCGGTGTTAAGCACCTTTAAAACCTTGCATGCCAAGAGAATCCATTTTGAAATGATTAATCTGGTCGTTCCCGGCTACGGGGATGACCACGACATGGTCAAGCGCATGTGTGCCTGGATTCTAGAAAATATCGGTCCCGACCATCCATTGCACTTTCTGAGGTTTTTCCCCCGCTACAAACTGGATCGGCTGCCCCCTACCCCGGTCTCGACCCTGACGCGTTTCCGGGATTTGGCCATGGCCGCAGGGATTCACTATGTGTATGTGGGCAACGTGGCCGAACATGAGGGCAACAACACCTATTGTCACCATTGCAAAAACCTGTTGATTGAACGCCGTGGATATTTTATTCCCACTGACAATCTGGTGGGAAATCGCTGCAAGTTCTGCCACACCATCATCCCAGGCGTGTGGCACGATGCATAACCTGACCCAAATTGAGGGTTTCTTACCTGATCTTCTTTAGCCGCTTGCTCCTTCCGTCTGGTGTGGAGTTAAATCCTCTGCCTATCCATAGATAGAAGGATTCCCCTTCTGCCGCAAAAATCCATCTGACCTGATAATGACGCGCCGGGGCTGATCTGTTCACAGAGCTCTCCAAGCAAGGAACCTGAATGAATTTCCTGAGAATTCACTATCTGTTTTTGTTGCCAAGTAT
>JBAVYC010000913.1:0-2381 GCA_049698595.1 Desulfobacterales bacterium
GCCTGGAATTTTTATTGGGCAAACAGCTCCCCTATATCGGCGTCAGCATGATCAACTTCTTTGGTCTGGTGGCGCTGGCAATTGTCGTATTCGGCGTACCACTCAAAGGCAGTATGCTCGCCCTGGCCGTGGGGGCGTTGATCTACGTGACCGCTACCACAGGGCTGGGATTGCTGATGTCGGCGTTTACCAAGACCCAGATCGCAGCGCTGGCCGGCACCGCCATTGTGACCTTGCTGGCTGCGGTCAATTTTTCCGGTTTGACCGAACCTGTCTCGTCGCTGCAAGGCGCCGGCGCAGTGATTGGTAAGATGTTTCCGACCACCTATTTTCTGATCATCAGCCGCGGCACTTTTACCAAAGCTCTGGGGTTTAGCGATCTTTATGGCGATTTTATCGCCCTAGCGGCGTTTATCCCCGTGCTGACGCTGCTGAGCCTGGCATTGCTGAGGAAACAGGAGGCGTAAGCATGCAACGGATCATCAATATCTACCGGCTGGGAATCAAAGAACTGCGCAGCCTGTGGCATGACAAGGTGTTGCTCTTCTTCGTCATCTGGGTGTTTTCCGGCGGCATTTACAGCGTGGCCACCGGCACCTCCCTGGAGCTTCACAACGCCCCCATCGCGATTGTCGACGAAGACCGATCGCCGCTGTCAGAACGAATTATCAATGCATTTTACGGCCCTTACTTCAAGACACCCGAACGGATCACCGTGGCAGCCATCGATCCCGGTATGGATTCCGGGCAATACACGTTCGTTATCGATATCCCGCCGGATTTTCAACGGGACGTGCTGGCCGGCCGGCAACCGGAGATCCAGGTCAATATCGATGCCACCCGCATGAGCCAGGCCTTCATCGGTGACGGCTATATCGAGAATATCGTCAGCGGCGAGATCAACGAATTCATCCGCGGCTACCGGGCCGATACCAAGCTGCCGATACAGCTCGCCGTGCGGGTGAAATTCAATCCCAACCTGACCAGCACCTGGTTCGGCAGCGTGATGGAGCTGATCAATAATGTCACCATGCTGGGCATCATCCTGACGGGCGCTGCCCTGATCCGCGAGCGCGAGCACGGTACCCTCGAGCATTTGCTGGTGATGCCGCTGACGCCCTTCGAGATCATGACGGCCAAGGTCTGGGCCAACGGCCTGGTGGTGCTGTCAGCCGCCGCGCTGTCTCTGATATTGGTTGTGCAAGGGCTGCTGCAAGTGCCCATCGCCGGCTCGGTACCGCTGTTTCTGATCGGTACTGCGTTGCATCTATTTTCCAGCACCTCCATGGGGGTCTTTTTTGGCACCCTTGCGCGCTCGATGCCCCAACTGGGCCTGATGATGATTCTGGTCATTTTGCCCCTGCAGATGCTCTCCGGCGGCAGCACACCCTACGAGAGCATGCCAAAGATCGTGCAGGTCATCATGCAGGCGGCGCCCACCACCCACTTCGTCAGTTTCGCCCAGGCGATCCTTTACCGCGGTGCCGGCTTCGGCACGGTATGGCCGCATTTTGTGGCTGTTATCGTCATCGGCGCGGTATTCTTTCTCACCGCTCTGATGCGTTTCCGCAAAAGTATTGCCGTGTCGCTTTGACGTCTCTGCCAGGGCCTTGCCGATTTTTTTCGTAATTTTTCTAAGATAATAAAAGAGACCATCCCGAAACGATATGATTTATTTAAATTTGATGGTCTCGTAAAAAGTCCGAAAAGAGCCAATTTTCAAATTTCACACTTAATAATTTCAACAGGTTATGAGATCGAAATTTGAGAATTTTGACTTTTTACGAGATTGTCAATATTGATTACGCTACGCTTTATCTATTTTAAAATACGCGAACCGCAGAATATCGAGGGATGGAATCGCTACGCTCTGTCTTTTAAATCCAAAATCTAAAATCCAAATTCCAAAATCGAATAACCCTGAACCTCCGAGCCCTGAACCTTTGAACGTCTAAACCCCTATGGTTTCTTGATTCCCAGTTTGCGAAGGCGGGAGCGCAGGGTGGAAGGATTCATGTCCAAAATCAGGGCGGCGCCTTTGGTTCCATCGATGCGCCAGCTGGTTTCCTCCAGCACCCGGATGATATGATCCGTTTCGATCGCTTGCAGACTTTTTAGCTGGGCCGGCGTCTCTTTATGAGTCGGCCCGGCAAAATCATCCGCCAAACGCAGTTTGGGCCCCGAGCTGTTGATGACCGCTCGCTCGATCACGTTTTCCAGCTCCCGGACGTTGCCGGGCCAGGGGTAATCCTGTAACTTCTTCATCACACTTTTCGGTATGAGTTCAATGGATTTGGCTATCCTTTTGGACGCTTTCTTAGCGAAAAAGTTGGCGAGCGGGGCAATGTCTTCGGTGCGATCCCGCACCGCCGGCACCGTAA
>JBAVYC010000914.1:0-1861 GCA_049698595.1 Desulfobacterales bacterium
CCGTCAATCTAGACTGTTTTAGGGCTTAATTCCCCGCAGGTTGCTGCCCTAATTGCAGAAATTCTTCCTACACCACACCCCGCGGCTTGCCACGGGGTGTGGCTTCATTTTAAAAGCCTTGCACTTCGTACGAATTTCAATCTGGGAAAAAGGCTTTTTCACGGGGTACAAGACATGTTCAATATTATTCCCATATCGCTTGAGCAAGGATTGGCCTATGCACTGGCCGCTCTTGGTATTGCATTTGCCTTTCGCATCCTCTCCTTCCCGGATTTAACGGTCGACGGCAGCTTCCCGCTGGGGGGAGCGGTCGCCGCTCGGCTGATCCTTGAAGGCGCCAGCCCTATGGTTGGCACTTTGGCGGCAATCGCGGCCGGTTTTATTGCCGGCTGCTGTACCGGAATTTTTGCAACAAAGTTCAAAATCAACTCCCTGTTGTCCGGGATTTTGATGATGACGATGCTCTATTCCATTAACCTGAGGGTTATGGGGCGGGCGAATATTCCCCTGATTACCGCGCCAACAATTTTTACCCCAATGGAAAATATGGCTATATCCCGCGATATACCGGTCATCATCTTTTTTTTCCTGATGGCGCTTCTTTGTAAAATAGGGATGGATCTCTTTTTGCACACGGAGTACGGCCTGGCCCTGAGAGCCACCGGTGATAACGAACAAATGATTCGCTCCCTGGGAGTGAATACCGATACGGCCACCATTTTCGGGCTTGGTTTGTCCAACGGTATGATCGCATTGTCCGGCGCTCTGATTGCCCAGGATCAGGGATTTTCCGATGTTGGCATGGGTATTGGATTGATAGTTGCCGGTTTGGCATCGATCATCATTGGAGAAGCGCTGATCAAGCCCAGGAGCGTTGTCAGGTTGAGTTTGGCGGTGGTGGTTGGTTCGATTATCTATCGGCTCATTATTGCTTTCGGAATGCGGATAGGACTGGCCCCAACCGACTTGAAGATCGCTACCGGATTGATGGTCTTAATTGCCCTCGCCATTCCGGCCATTCGCGGTGTCAAGGAGAAGAAGTTGAACTTGAGAGGAATATAAAAAATGGCCTCACCGATGTTGGAGCTAAAGGATCTTGTCAAAATATTCAATGCCGGTACCCAGGATGAAAAACGCGCCATGGACTCCGTCAATCTTACGGTCGAAAAAGGAGAGTTTGTGACGATTATCGGTTCCAACGGCGCCGGGAAAACAACCTTGCTCAATCTCGTTGCCGGAACCTATCCGCCCGATGAAGGCGCCGTTCGAATCAATGATGAGGATGTCACCCGGCAACCGGATTATAAGAGAGCCTCCCATCTGGCCCGTGTTTTTCAGAATACCACAATGGGGACAGCCGGGGGGATGAGCATTGTCGAGAATCTCTGTATGGCCGAACTCAGAGGCAAAAAACGGGGGATACGGTGGGGGGTTACCAAAAGCCGGCGCGCCCGCTACAGTGAAATTTTGAAAATGTTGGACCTGGGCCTGGAAGATCGTTTAACCCAGTCCGTTGGGTTGCTTTCCGGTGGTCAACGCCAATCTTTGACGCTGCTGATGACGACCCTAATGATGCCCGAGCTGCTTTTGCTCGATGAACATACCGCCGCTCTCGATCCCAAAACAGCAGCCAAGGTGCTGGAATTGACCGATACCGTCGTGCGGGAAAATAAACTGACCACCTTGATGATTACCCATAACATGCAACAGGCGATCCAGTACGGCAACCGGATGATTATGCTACACCAGGGAAAGATTCAACTCGATATCAGGGGGGAAGAGAAAGCAAACTTGACGGTCAATGATGTGGTGGCTAAATTCGGCCACAGTTTAAAAGATGAAGCGCTGCTTGCGGTTTGAG
>JBAVYC010000915.1:0-2024 GCA_049698595.1 Desulfobacterales bacterium
AAAATCAGAATAAAACAGAAAGGGGATATATTGAAATGAAAACGCTAAAAGCAGCAACTGCTAGTTCGATGCTTATCACTGTAGTCATGATTTTGATTTCAGCAATTTCTTTCGCTGGTCAGAAAGCAGGAGATGATAAAGCCACATCAAAAGATGTCAAACAGGAAACCATGGAGGCGATCGAGGCGATAAAGAAATACACCGTCGACAAGAAGGATGAAGCTGTCAGAGAGGTTAAAGTCGTTTTGGAGGACCTGGATACCCGCATCGATCGCATACAAAGCCGTATTGAAAACAAATGGAATGAGATGGATCAGGCATCCCGGGAGAGTGCTAGAAAAACCATACAGGCGCTCAGGAAAAAGCGCAATGAGCTCAGTGAATGGTACGGTGGTATGAAACACAGCTCGGCCGATGCCTGGGACCATGTCAAAGAAGGCTTTGTTGAGGGCTATGAGGCTGTGGCGAATGCCTTTGATAAAGCAGAGAACGAATTGAGTTCAGACGAGTCGGGCAAAAGCGGCAGCTGAAAATGATCTGCACCTAAACGTTTACGGCTGAGCCCAGCCCAAGCTGAGGGTTTGAAGTAAAGAACTACGACTCTTCACCCTCAGACGCCTTGACTCTGAATCCCTCCGGCTTTTGCAACGTTGGGGTCATCTATCTATAAATTGCGTCGATTGGCGAGATCCCATGTCATTTCGATACACGTCCCCTTGATTTGTGAGGATCGCAGGGAAAATCGCCCTTCGGACAGTTCAGTGTATTCTTTCATGCTGGTGAGATCCGGTTTGCGATTCAGTTCCGATGGGAGAGCTTCGATGTCGAATCCGTTGCCGTCGTCACGAATTTCTATCTTCAGGGTTTTATCTTCGCGTCTCAGTTCAATCTCAACGCGGGTGGCCAGGCCGCGGCGCTCAATGCGGAATGGTACCTATTTTATCCCCTCCTGGACGGCCTCCAGCTCGTAGAGCTTACAGCTCACAGAGAGAGTAGAGTTAAAGCCTACGCCTCGGAGAGGAGGGGCCGGGGAAGGGTGCCGGCTGCGACAGTCGACTCATCATTGCCATTGATCAGTTAAGCGCCTTCAGGTTGCTGGTAAGGTAATCCAGGTGGATCTTTTCCTCGCTGAAATACGTCCGCAGGACTTCTTTTACCGCAGAAGGCGCCTCCCACGAAACCACTTCACCGTAGTGTCGATTGGTAATCTCTGCCATCGTTTTCATGGCCTTGAGCGCACCTTTCAATCCGGTGAAACTTCGAATAGCCGTAAAGGCCTCGATCACATATCCTTTAAAATCTTTTGAATGTTCCGGCGGATGTCCGCCCAGATCCTCGATATCTTTTGATAGACCGCTGATGTGAGTGCGATGATCGTCCTGAAATTTCAGCAGGCGCTTCTTGATGATCGGGTCATCGATTTCCTTGAGGGCCTGGTCGTAGGCATGGTTATTTTGGACCAGTTCAAAGCTATGGGCAAGCCCATCCGGGACGATTGGGCTGAAATCGAAAAATGCGCCTGGGTCTGCGACCTTTGTAAACGCATTCGTAAAATCCGACCCCCATCTGCCTTTCGGCGGGATCAAGCAAAGCGGATACGGAAGAGAACTCTCATAGTGCGGCATCAAAATCGAAGACGATAAAGAATATATCGTCGATGGTCATATCGGGGCCGATGCGTGCCGTGGGATCGATGTTTAACTCGGGCGGCTCGGGAGAAAACTGAAACCAGGCATCCAAGGTGACATATCTACCCTTTGAATCAGGAAAATTCAATACAGTATATCATTTATTTTAATGTCAACTGTTAAGTATGACAGAGAAACGGGAAGGACAATCCCGTGTATATCAGACCCCAATGAGACAGAATTCGACCACCCACCCAAAATACATATAAAAATAAAAATCAATCTGAATACACGTTATCCTGCATTGTAATATTTGGCTGGGCATGCAAAGTTAAAATTAACCGGCTAACTGACAAAGGTCAAATATGAGAAGGAGATGCCCGATGACAAGAAAAG
>JBAVYC010000916.1:0-2731 GCA_049698595.1 Desulfobacterales bacterium
GTCAAGAATGAAGACGCGACCCCTCTGTCTTTTTTATTAGACAGGATTTACTGATACGCACATTAAAAGCAATGCTTTATCTTTGACAAAAATCTAACACTCTAAATCGAAATTAGTTAACGGAGGTATATATGGGCGGTCTATTCGGCACCATATCAAAAGAGGATTGTGTCACTGACCTGTTTTACGGTACCGATTATCATTCGCACCTGGGAACAAAAAGAGGCGGATTGGCCGTTAAAAATGCCAGCGAAATTAAACGTTCGATTCACAATATCGAAAGAGACTATTTCAGGTCCAAATTTGAATCCGACCTGCCTAATCTGCATGGCAACATGGGTATCGGAATCATCAGCGACCATGACGACCAGCCTTTGATTATCAACTCCCAGCTGGGGACATTTGCCATTGTGACCGTCTGTAAAATTAACAATATCGCGGAACTCACCCAAAAGGCGCTCGGCAGAAAAATACATTTTGCCGAAATGGGCAGCGGTGAAACGAATCCCACCGAGTTGGTGGCCATGCTGATCTGCGAGCAAGACTCTTTTGAAGCCGGTATCCACAATGCCCAGCATGCAATCAAGGGGTCGTGCTCCATGCTGCTGTTGACGAAGGATGGAATCTATGCCGCCAGAGATAAGCTGGGGCGCACCCCGGTTATTGTCGGAAAAAAAGACGGTGCATTTGCAGCATCATCGGAGACCTGCGCCTTTCCGAATCTCGGCTATGAAATTGAGAAATACCTGGGTCCCGGTGAAATAGTCCTGATGACTGCCGAAGGTTGCGAGCAGAGAAAAGCGCCGCAAGATAACATGCAGGTGTGCGCATTTCTGTGGGTGTATTACGGTTATCCGGCTTCCAGTTATGAAGGGATCAATGTCGAAACGGTCAGGTATCGATGCGGGCAGGCACTGGCCAGGAATGATAGCGTTGAAATCGATTATGTCGCCGGGATACCGGACTCCGGTATCGGCCATGCCATCGGCTATGCCAATACAAAAAATATCGCATACAAGAGACCCTTTGTAAAATATACCCCGACCTGGCCGCGCAGTTTTATGCCCCAGAACCAGGAAATGCGGGATCTGGTTGCCAGGATGAAACTGATCCCGGTGCAGGATCTGATCAAAGGCAAAAGAGTATTGTTTTGCGAGGACTCAATCGTCAGGGGCACCCAGCTGCAGGATAATGTTCAGATTCTGTTTGATTGCGGTGCGGCGGAGGTGCACATGCGCCCGGCCTGCCCGACGTTGATTTATCCCTGTGATTTTCTAAGTTTTTCGACTTCGCGCTCAACGCTTGACTTGGCCGGCCGCGGCGCCATCGAAGAACTTGAAGGGCCGGAATGCGAGTCACTGGAAGCATACGCCTCCGCAGGTTCGGATCAAAATACTGCCATGGTGGAAAAAATACGACGGCGACTAAAACTCACATCTTTAAAATATCAGCGACTGGAAGATCTGGTTGACGCTATCGGGCTGCCGAAGGAGAAGGTCTGTACGCACTGCTGGGATGGCACCAGCTACTTTTAACGTCTGTTTAATCGCCTGGTCTTAAACTGGGTGGTGGCATTGTCCCGTTAAAGCCGAGTGAGTCAGACGCCCATCAGTTGCCCCTCAAAGCCCAATTGAGTGAATCTCATTTTTGTCCGTTGTTTATTCTTGCATCGGATATCCGGCATTTTTCCAGGCTTCCACCCCTCCGCCGAGTGCCGCTGCATTATGATAACCGTCCTTTAGCAATTTTTCTGCCTGACCGGCAGCGCTTGCTTCATTGTTTCAGGCACAGTAAAAAAGGATTTCTTGCTCCCTTGATAGTTGAGGGAGTTTGGCCCGGAATTCGCCGAATGAGATTGCTCCCAGCAGATGGTTGTTCTTAAATTTTTCGTCATCATCATATGCGCAGACAAGAAGAGCTGCCCCGGATCTTACTTTTTGTCGGGCTTCCTCAACTGAAATTCGAATGGGTTCTGTCATTTTATCCGTCTCCTTTGCATTGATAGAAGTGGATCTGGCTTTTCTTAAAGTACTAACTACAAAATAAGACAAAGAATAGACATTGCAACCCACACCCGTTGGTCCGGAAGTACTCAATGATCCTGTGCAAGGCGCATATATATTTTAACCATAGGAAGTTGAGCGTTAGCAGTGCTTGGCGATCATCGCCTGCCAGGCGTCATGGTTTTCCTGGATTTGCTCCGCCGCCTCACTGGGCTCGAAAACCTTTTGGCTGTAGTGCAGCGCGGCCAGATCATTGATGCTTTTAAATTCGCCGACTCCCAACCCGGCCATATAGGCCGCGCCCAAGGCCGAGACCTCCTCCAGGCCGATATTGACGGCCTTGACACCCAACAGGTCGGCAATGAGCTGCATCAAGAAACTATTAGCGGTCATCCCGCCATCCACCTTGAGCTCGGACAAGGATATCCCGCTGTCCTTTTCCATGGCCACGATGACGTCTTTGATCTGAAAGGCAACGGACTCCAACGCAGCTCGGACGACATGATTTTTGTTCGAACCGAAGGTCAGGCCGACAATGGCGGCCCTGGCGTCCATTTTCCAGTGAGGCGCGCCCATACCGCTGAAGGCCGGGATAAAGTAAACCCCGCCATTGCTATCGACGGCGCGCGCCATGGACTCTGTTTCGGCGCTGGAAGCAATAAGTCCCAATTGATCACGCAGCCACTTGACTGTGGCGCCGCAGGTGACAATGATGCCCTCCAACGCGT
>JBAVYC010000917.1:0-1936 GCA_049698595.1 Desulfobacterales bacterium
TCTATAAATTGTTTAAATGACATCGGCCCGCGATGAAAATATTTGATCCTGTCTAAAAAAAACATCTTTCGTTGTCAATTCAGCCGGAATGCTTATTTGTTCAAGTTTAATTTTAAACAAAAACTCGCGAATCATCAGGACATCTGAGGAGAAATATCATGGATTTATCAGAGAAGGCATTGTGGCAGGCTGTTTTGAAACGCGACCGCCGTTATAATGGGATATGTTTCTACGGAGTATTGACCACCTTTATCTATTGCCGTTTTCAATGCCCGAGTAAAAAAACAGAAAGGGCTTTAGGCACTCTGATTTAATAAAAGCAACTCTCCACATTAAACGGGAAAATTAAAGGCTTGACATGGGCATTGAATATCGATATTTATTTTCCATCGATTGATGGAAACAATTGTTTGAATCTATCTGATGGGCAAAATGATATTTCCGGATCAATTTCCTGCTTTTCCGATCTGTTACGATGCCAATTTGCGATATCTCCCCTAAATGGAGCGCCCGAAATGCCTTCACCGCTTGAAAAGGCCCGGCAGGACCCCAAATCGATGAAAGCCAGAATTCTGGCAGCCGCACGTCGGATTTTCGGGGAGTACGGTTACAACAAGACCACCACCCGGATGATTGCCAAGGATGTGGGGATTGACATCTCAACACTATATTATCACTGGGGTGAAAAACAGGATTTATATGAGGCCGTACTGGAGGATGTCGGTGATGAAATTCAACATAAGTTAAATGGAATTGAACGCAACGTCAGCGGGCAATCTCTGACCAAGCGGCTTGAAATCGCCCTGGACATGATGTGCGATTATCTGTTTTCCCATCCGGAAGTCCCCAATTTAATTCTCTACGGATATTTGAACAAGTCGCCCAACGGCGTCACGCTGGATATAAAAATGTCCGAACATATTGCCAACATCGCCGTTGCTATGAAACTGGCGCCTGATAAAAAGCAAATTTCGGTCCAGGCCCGGGCCAGAATTCTGGCGGTGTGGAATACTGTGCTAAATTTTATATCGGCCGAGAATTTTTTTCGACCCATGCTGGATACCAATCACGCAGACTACGTGCAGGTGGTAAAAGAAACATTAAAATTTATTTTGGTGCCGGCCTTTACGCTGGAGAAGTAGGGAAGGCCAAAGGCCAAAGGCCAAAGGCAAAAGGTGAAAGGCAAAAGGCAAAAGGTGAAAGGTGAAAGGTGAAAGGTTAAAGGCTCAAGGCAAATATGCTCAAAGGTTAAAGGCGAAAGGTGAAAGGCAGGAAAGCTGAATGCTCAATGCTGAAAGCTGAAAGGAATAAGGATTACGAGGTTGATAAATTGTAAGATGAGGGAGGAAGGCAAAAAAGGCTCAAAGCTCAAACAAAAGGGATTGCAGTAGGGAAGAATAGAAGAATAGAAGATTGTGGAGGGGCGGGTTGAGGACTCAAAGCGCAAAGTAAAAGGGGTGGAGGCTGACGCAGAGAGCAAAGTGCATAGGGCTTGGGGCGAGGAGGAGCAGAAGTTGAGACGCGGGGAAGGTAGAATTGGGAAGTCAGAATGCGGAATGGAGAAGGTGGAATGAAGTAAAGGGAAGGTGGGGAGTAGAAAAGCTCAAAGCGGTTAAGTGGGTGGAGTTAGTGATGGATTAAGGCTTTTTGGGGTTCGGGAAGACCGATGGAAGAGGGAAGATCGCTTCGCTAGGGCGATAGACGACGGAAGATGGGGAGACGGAGACCAGAGATCAGCGAGTGCTGATTAAATCTGCTGACTTCCGACCTCACACCTCAAACCGCGAAGTGTCTGCCTCAAACCTCTAACCTCCAACGGCCGAAGGCCTTACCAACGATCTAAACGGTCATAACGAACCTAACCATCTAAACAATCACAACGACCATAACCAAAACGGGAGGTACGAACATGGCGCTAAACCTTGATGCGATCGGT
>JBAVYC010000918.1:0-1790 GCA_049698595.1 Desulfobacterales bacterium
TATTCCGATTTTTCGCAGTCGTTTGCCAACAATTTAAAGGGATCCGGATTTGAGGAACTGCACACAGCGTTTACAGAAGTTATCCAGGAATTTCAGCGCACCAAAATAGAAAAGGAGGAACATTTTAGATTCCTGCAAACCATTGTCGATCATGTCGGCATTGCATTGATTGCATATACACCTGCGGGTGAGATTGAGTTGATAAACAATGCCGCCAAAAAATTATTAAAAATTCCACGGCTCGGCAACATTAAAGATCTTGAATCGATCAGCACGCGGTTGACTGCTAAACTGCGCGGTTTATCACCCGGAGAAAACGATCTGTTAAAATTGCAGCAGGGCGACGAGTTATTGCAGCTGTCCATCTATGCCACCGGCTTTGTTTTGCACCAAGAGCAGTTGATGCTGGTCGCACTGCAAAATATTCAAAGCGAATTGGAAGAAAAGGAGATGAAGTCCTGGCAAAATCTAATCCGGGTACTTACCCACGAGATAATGAACTCCATAACCCCAATCGCCTCATTGGCCTCCACTGCCCACGGGTTGTTAAAAGATGAGCGTGAATGTGAGGTTCCCGAAACGATGAATGAAACCATCATTGATGTGAGGCATGCGGTCAACACCATTGAAAAACGCAGCAAGGGGCTGTTGACGTTTATTGAAAACTACCGCAAGCTCACCCGTATTCCGAAACCGGATTTTAAGATCGTTCCGGTGAAGGGTCTTTTTGAAAGAGTTGAACACCTGATGAAAGATCAATTGGATCGGAACTCAATAAATTTTAAAATGCACATTGATCCCGAAACCCTGGCGATAACGGCTGATCAGGCCTTGATCGAACAGGTTTTAATAAATATCTTTAGAAATTCCATAGAAGCAATCAACGGCATCAGCAACCCGAGAATAGAATTAACGGCCGCAACAGATGGATTGGGTAACCCGGTGATCAAAGTGCTCGATAACGGGAAAGGCATTGCGGATGAGGTTGCGGAAAAGATTTTTATCCCGTTTTTTACCACCAAGCAGCAGGGCTCCGGTATCGGTTTGAGCTTATCAAGGCAGATTATGCGCCAGCACAAGGGGACCTTGAGCGTTAGCTCAACGCCGGGGGTGGAGACTGTGTTTTCGTTGCGATTTTAAAAAGGGAAGTAATACTCGTCCGGAGAATAAAAACCGATGAATGATGGTCTCGCAAATTTAAATCGGCTAAATAGTGGTCACTTTACCTCATTTTTATTCCATTTCCTTCGGTATCTTTTGCTGATCTTATCTATAGCTGCCTGCTCCGCCCCGGAGCGGCGGGTGATAAAAAACCCGGAAATGAATTCGTGGAATGCTGAACAACGGCGTTATGTGAATCTGTTTCAACCGCAATACGGTAAACTCGAGGAAACCGAGTTCGACAGCATCGATTTTCGCCAGCCCCATGAAAAGGGCGTGCGTAAATATGCATTTCTCAGTGACCCCAGAGGCGACATCGACAGAACAAAAGGCTATGATCCATCTGAATATACTGTTGCTCCCGATCATTCTCTGCTTCAATCTCCTGCTCACGACGTTCAAATAACATGGATCCGGCATGCGACCTTCTTAATTCAGCTGGGAAGAAAATATCAGATCCTGGTAGACCCGGTTCTTGAGGAAATCGATGGCTATACCGGTCGATTCATGAAATACGCCGATATCGGTAAACTCTATGCTGAACCGCCCCTGACTACCCGGGACCTTCCGTTCGTCGATGGATCTGAAGAGGCTGTCAACGAGCAAATCAATATTGTCGCGATCTCCCA
>JBAVYC010000919.1:0-1509 GCA_049698595.1 Desulfobacterales bacterium
GAATCAGCGACCACCAGCTGGGGGTATGAGGATGGCCCCTGGAAGGGGCCGGGGCCACCTCTGCTGGGGGCCGCTGATTTTTAAAAAGAATTTTTTGATCTCTGTTTTAGCGGTAGAACCTTTTAAATTCTCACCGGCATAGTTAATCCGGTGGCTTATGAATTGAGCTGCACGAGTTTATCTTGATTTTCTCTATCATTTTTTCTATGCTGGCGTTTTGATGCTGAACTGGAAGATTCGGCCTAATTTGAAACACGATCATGAAAAGATATTTCAAAGATGACACATCCCTGCACCGGAGTGATATTATCCGGAGGATTGAACACTCGTTTTAACGGCCAAAATAAAGCCTATATTCGTGTCGGCCAAAAGCGCATACTGGATCGATTGTATGACGTTTTTTCAGACCTGTTCGATGAAATCATTTTAGTGACCAACCATCCCTTACAGTTTCTTGATTGGGATTTAACCATTGTAACCGATATTTTCTCAACCCGAAGCTCGCTGACCGGCATCCATGCCGGCCTTTTTTACATGCAGAATCCCTTCGCTTTTTTTTCGGCTTGCGATACGCCCTTCTTAAAAAAGGAGCTGGTTGAATCCCTCGTTGAACAGATTGAGAACAATACGGATATCATCATGCCTCAGACGGCCGCAGGTTTTGAACCGCTGTGTGCGATATATTCGAAACGCTGCCTTAGGCAGGCTGAGCAGCACCTTAAAGAAAACAAATTTAAGATTCAATGGGCTTTTCGCGGTCATCGGATTAAACACATCCCGGAAAGCCAATTGATTCAAAAAGACCCCGACCTTATATCGTTTTTCAACATCAATACACCGGAGGATCTGACGCGGGCAGAGGAGATGATCGCTATTAGCGAAGCGCATGGCGCAGAGAGCATGGAGCATGGGGCATAGAGCATGGAGCATGGGGTGCGGGTGGCCGTCTGCTTGTTACCGGTCACTGGTTTCCGGCATCTGGTAACTGTTTTCTGGCTTCTGTTTTCTGACCTCTGATCTCTGTCATCTGTTTATGCGGTCTCTGTTTTCTGAGCTCCGACTTCTGACCTCTGTTTTTTAAATAGGAGTTTTTATGAATATTTCTAATATGATGGAAGCGATCAAACAGCATCCGGATTTTGATAAGGTCGGAATGGTTCTGTGCCATAATGGTGTTGTGCGGGGCACATCCCGCGATGGGCGCGCGGTAAAAGGACTTAGCGTTTCCGTGGATCACCCCAAACTGGATCTAATCGTCTCGGAGCAGAAAAAACGGCCCGGCATCCTGGATATCCGGGTTGAGATCGCCGAAGACCGGGATCTTACGATTGGGGACGATGTGATGCTTTTATTGGTGGCCGGTGATATCCGGGAAAACGTCATTGCCGTTTTAACCGATACCCTCAATCTCATTAAGTCAACGGTGACGTCAAAAACAGAATTCTTTTCTGATTGAGAATTATCCAATAATTAGGGGAACTTATGTCTTCATTTACCCATATCGATGCA
>JBAVYC010000920.1:0-2850 GCA_049698595.1 Desulfobacterales bacterium
GTCATACACCAACGCCTTTTTCTGAATTGCATGCTCCAGGTCCTTAAGGGCAATTGGCATGGGCTTCGCCCGGTCGGGAGCATCGCTTCTCGTCTCTGCCAGCGATGCAGCCCCCTCAAGATTGTTTAAAGCCACCCGCGCATCACCGTCGGCAATACTGACCAAATATTCAAAGGCATCGGCTTCCAGCAGGAGATTTAATTTGCCAATTCCCCTGTCCGGATCCTTCAGGGCATTGTTGAGGATGGTCCCGATATCTTCTGAGGTAAGCATATTCAGCGTAATGACGCGGCAACGCGACAGCAAAGGGGATATCACCTCAAAGGAGGGGTTTTCGGTGGTAGCGCCGATCAGGGTAATCAAACCGCTTTCCACGTGATGCAAAAAGGCGTCCTGCTGGGCTTTGTTGAAACGGTGAATTTCATCTACAAACAGAATCGTTTGCTTGCGGTAAAGCTTTTGCTGATCGCGGGCTTTTTCAATCACCCCGCGAATTTCTTTGACACCGGAGAGCACAGCGGAGAAATGAATAAAATGAGAGCGGGTTTCCCCGGCGATGATCCTTGCCAGGGTAGTCTTACCGCAACCCGGAGGACCCCAGAGGATCATGGACAAAATCCGATCATGCTCAATAGCGTTGTGAATCAGCGTCCCCTCCCCGACTGCATGCAGCTGCCCGACAAACTCCGCCAGTTTTTGCGGCCGCAGCCGCTCAGCCAGGGGTCGAGAGGATTCCGCTGCTTTTTGGGCGTGATAGTCGAAAATGTTCAGGTTATCTTCTGTCTTTTTCAATTCTCGCCTTCCTCATTCCCACTTCCATCTTCCCACTTCCCAATTCTCACCTCTTCTTCCGCCCTTCCCGCTGCCTGAAAATAATCCTGATCGGCGTTTTATCCAGACCGGTTTCCTGCCGCAATTGGTTAATCAAATACCTTTTGTAGGAAAAATGGACGGCCTGAGGGTAGTTGACAAAGCAAACGATCGTGGGTGGTTTCGTGGATATCTGGGCGGCATAGTAAAATTTAATACGTTTGCCGCGGTGAAGTGACGGTTCATTTTTTTCAATCGCCCGCTCCAGGAATTTATTCAACTGGCCGGTGGTGATTCGGCGCGCATACTGATCATAAACCTCGTCCACCTCTTTAAATATTTTCCGGACCCGCAGGCCGGTCAACGCCGAAATCGTCATGGCCGGTGCAAAGTTGAGAAACTTGGCCTGATATCTTAAACGCTCGTAATATTCTTTAACGGTTTTACTGTCTTTTTCCACCAGATCCCATTTGTTCAACAGCAATATGCAGCCGCACCCCCGTTCCAGAGCATAGCCGGCAACGCTGACGTCCTGATCGGTGACGCCCTCGGCCGCATCCATCACAATCAGCGCCACATCACACCGATCCAGGCTTCTTAAAGCCTTGATGATGGAAAACTTTTCAAGCTTCCGGTACACCCTTCCCTTGCGCCGAATCCCGGCGGTGTCGACAAGCAGGTAGGATTTACCATTCATTTTCCAGAGAGAATCGATGGCATCCCGGGTGGTTCCGGGGATATCGCTGACCAGCAGGCGCTTTTCACCCAGTATGCGGTTAATCAACGACGATTTGCCCACATTGGGCCGACCCACTACCGTGAGTCGAATGACCTCAGGAGGTTGGTCTTCGATTAGCTCGGCGGTGCAACCGGCCAGCGCAGCGACCACGTCATCCGACAGATCGGTGACGCCGTATCGGTGCTCGGCGGAAAGCGGATAAAGCGTCTCCAGTCCCAATTGATAAAAATCGGCGAGAAAGACTTCCTGCTCTGCGCCGTCGATTTTGTTGACAGCATAAAAAACCGGCTTGTCAACGGTGCGAAGGATGTCGACAATTTCATGGTCAAAGGGTGAAATCCCTTCTTTCCCATCCAACAAAAAAATAATTGCATCCGCATCGTCAATGGCCTGGTGTACCTGGAATCGGATTTCATCTGCAAAATCATCTCCTTCGGTAAACCCACCGGTGTCCACCAGTGTAAATTCAACATCATTCCAGCAGGCAGCCCCGAAATGACGGTCCCGGGTAACCCCCGGAAAATTATCCACCAAAGCATCTTTGGTGCGGGTGATACGATTAAAGAGGGTCGATTTACCCACATTGGGGCGGCCGACGATGGCGACAATGGGTTTCATAAAATGAATACCTGAAAATGTAATTGCAAAAGATTTCAACAGCCTGCGACGAGCCCTGCGGTCGTGAGCTCAGGGTCTAATGACTCAAAGTCGGACGACTCAACCAAGTCGAGAATCCCAAGGTCGTATCACGCGTGCAACGCAGACGCTGGCGCCACATGCAGCGCAATCTTTTAATATCGGTATTAACCGGGAACTCTGATCCTTGACCCCTGAATTATTGAACCGTTACCGCTTATTTATTCCAAATCCATATAAAATTGCAAGATATTCCTCAACGAAGGAGCTTTAAACTGGATTTTGGCTCCCTGTCGGCGGCGAGGTTAGGTTGGCAGGGTTTCAGAGAAAATCATCTAAAGTTTGAAATGAACTAGGATTACTTACCAGCTGTTTTGGGACGATACAATCCAGCGCCACCGCGCCAAGTATGACCCCGTTGTAAAACAGCATGATCAGCGTGAGGATCTGTTCTTTCGAAGTTAGACCCTTAGAGGTATTTATCAGACAACATATTGGAAGGCAGGTGAGATTTCAGGTATCAGCCCAGCCGCTGGGCAAAAAAGCAGCCGGTCTAATCGAGAAAGAAACTAATGAACATCGAACATTGAACGTCCAACATCGAACGTCGAATGAATGTATTCTGTCTGTTTTAAATAAGATTCCTATTTATATAAGAAGGAAAT
>JBAVYC010000921.1:0-6024 GCA_049698595.1 Desulfobacterales bacterium
TATGAGTTGCGGGGCGCAGCATAATATTCACTTAGAATGAAAGTTATCTTGCCACTTTTTATCGGTTTGCTTTTTTTGAAGAGATTCAATCAGTTTAAGTAACGCATTTTCAACCTTATAATGCAGCTGGTCCAAGCGCTCGTAGTCATCGGCTGTTATTTGTTCGGCTTGCTTGCAGCGAGTATAACAAGAATGAAATTCGCCGCAAGAACCAAGCGCAATATTTAGATAATTCAGGTATTCTAAATCCTCTGTTGATGTTTTTTCGATCCATGGTTTGTTTATCCCATGAACCGTATTATTTTTCAACCAGATGGAACACCAAGGGTCCCAATATTCCATCATTCCATTGTTCCATTATTCCAATTGTGAGCGAAGCGAACTAAGTTCCCTAATCAACCATTCAACCAGTAAACTATTCAACGAGGTCTGTATTATCTCGAATTTAGTGAATTAACAATGATTTTAAAAACTGTACTGAACATCCAGATACACCCGGTCGTTGTCCCCAATACCCATGGTGCGCCGGAGATCGCCGGAGTGATAGAAAACAATACCACCGGTTAGCTGGATGGAATCCGTATAATCGTATTCTGCCGAAAACCGCTGGACGGCACCGTCGTCACCGGTGGGGCCGAAGGTGTTTGCCAGAAACGTCAGCTTGAGGGTATCATTCAAGTAAGGTTTGGTTATCCGTAAAGCCCACTCAAAAAGGTCCCCTTTTTGAAAATCCGGGCTGTCTTCCAACCGTTTATCAAAATCAAAATAGTGCCGGTTGGCAATGTCCAGGGTGACGGTCGCATCCGAAATGCCGGCGTATTCGACTCCGGCCAATCCATCCAGCCTGGAATACTCTTTGTCCGCTGTATTCGAAAATTCGAAACCATCGAAGTAGGCCGCTTCGGTTTTAAAAAGCCAGTTGCCCCGGGCAATATTGAAGGCACCGCCCAGCATTTTAATGCGAGGATGTTTAATTTCGGATCGGGTTGCCGGAAAGAGAGACGTCGCTGAAATATACCCGTTCTGCGCATAGATATCAGCGATGTAAAAGGAGACATCCCACCCCTGAAAGATACCGGTGAGGGATGCGGCAAACTGGGTGTTATCGACTGCGAAGCCCTCTGGCGGTGATTTCCTACCGGGAAGCGGCTGTGATCCCGGGAAAAAATCACTTCCAAATTCTGGGTTCCAGTTATAGCGGACTTCATGCAAAGCGATGCCGCTGAGGTTCCAGCCTTTTATATAGTAATCGAGTTTTGTCATCGTTACCGGAAGCCTGAGCTGCTCGATATCCACCAGACCGGGCCATCGCAGATCCAGGGGGTTAAGAACATCGGTAATGCGAATGTTATCCGAACGGCCCCAAACGACGATTTGGCGGCCGGCTTTTAAATCCAGATCGCTGGTGAGGCTTCCTTGAAGATAGACCTCGTCGAATTCCAGTTCTTTTTCATAATTGTCCAGCACATCATCGGTGAAATTATCGCGGCCATTGATAGTGTAGGCAAAATCATAAAATCCATGGCCTGAAACCCGCGCCTGCCAGTTTTCCGACAGATCGGCCTCCAGTTCCAGCTTGAGCTCGGATCGCAAGCGGGTCCATCCATGCCAATTGGTATCGGTTCCGGCAGCATCGTGGGAAAGGTAACTGTAAACGGAGCTGATTTTAAAATAGCCGTCAATGCTGAGCCAATCCGGCAGGCGAGCTTTTTCATCGCCCTCAGCCACCGCCGCTTTGGATCCATTGTCGAATCCCTCCAGAATCTCATCTTCTGTTGGATCCGTGTCCTTTTTTTCCCTTTCGCTCCTATCCTCAAAACCTTCTATAACCTCTTGCAGATCATCGTCTGAACTCTGTTCGTTTTCAAAACCTTCCAGGATATCATCCAGGTTTGTATCGTCCTGAGAACACACCGGCTGGGGCAAAGATAAACAAGCTATTAATACCATTATGAAAAATGCGGTGACAAATTTCTTATTGATCAAAACCAACTTTCACTACCCCATTTATCGTCAATCGTCGTTCGTCATTCGATTTTTCCTGGTTTGGCAGCAAATTTGATCGCAATTATCTATAGTCCTTTTTCCATTCTTCGCACCGTAAACAGCTCATCATCCAGATCCTGATTAAACTTGATATTGCTCAGCTTCAGGATAGTTTTGTGGGTCAATTGTTTACCTTTTTTCCTGGTGACGTGCATTTCGGTTGCTACCCAGATGTCATCGATAGGCACCAGTTTCTTAACATCTACGTATTTTAAGTACCCGCCGTCCTTTTCCCAATGTACCGCACGGATGACGACATAATTATCCTGGCGCACAAAAATAAGAGATTTTTTATAGCCGGTTTCCGCGATGACTTTTTTCGAGCGCGGAATTGACTCGATTAACCAGGCCTTAACTCCATTTACCGCCATCTCCTTTTTGAGGGTAAAATCGTAGTCCGGTAAATTGCGATCCGTCATATCGGAATAGTTGAGATCGGAGCCCATAAAGCTGCCGCTTTTATCACTGCTGGCAATACGTTTGGTTTTGCGCAGGGCCGGCAAATAAAGCCACTGATCGTCATCTTTTGACGGGTTGTCATAGTCATGGGTTAAAAACGACGTATCCTTAACATCCGCCGGATGCTTGAAGAACATCAGCCTCAAGGTATCCGGCCCTTTGTCTTTGCTAAAAACGGCGATGCGACGAACTCTTTTTTTGCCCCTTTTGTCAATTAATATCATTTCCATTTCCGAGGTCTGGTTGTCGCCGTCGTCTCTGGCATCCACTTTTTCCATGATAGCCCGTGCAGCAGGCTCATCAGCGAAGGTTTGCGGGGCGATTGGCGGCAAGACAAGCATGAGAATAAAAACGGCTGTGAAGAATCTGCTAAGACGAGTTTTCATTTGGCGTCCTCCGCGGGAATAAATTTGGGTTTGTTGACCAGCACCATGAGGGCCGGCGCCAGCAGATAATCGGCTACCAGGGCCATCACGATGGTAAAAGCCGTCAGCAGCCCGAAATAGAACAGATTGTTCATTGAAGCGAATACGAAAATAAAGAACCCCAAAGACAGAACGATGGTGGTCACCAGCATGGCGCGGCCGGTGGTGTGCAAGGTTTTAAACACGGCCTGCTTGGGATCGCCGCTTTGTTCATAGTAACGCCGGAAGTTGTGCATGAAGTGGATGGTATCATCAACCGCAAGTCCGATGGCAATGCTGCCCACCATCATGGTGAAAAGGTCCATGGGAATAGAAGTTGCGCCGATCACGCCGAGCATGAGCAGGATGGGTGCCAGATTGGGGATCATGCTGAGCAGGCCGATGCGCACGCGGCCGATCAGAATAATCATTAATATGGTAATGACCCCTAACGCAATGACATAGCTTCTGGCCATGCTCCGGATGGCATTGCTAACGGTGCGGGATAAAAGGGTCATCATACCGGTAAAGGTTATTTTTGTCTCTGGGAAGCGGTCGGCGAAATAACGGTGGATGGTTTGCAAAAACGAATTGTATTTGACCACATCTTTGAAAGGACCTTTAACACTAAAACGCGCCATGGCAAACTGGCTGTCCACAAAGTCTTCCAGATCATCCGAGCCGCTGTTTTCAAAAAGCAGGAATTCCTGGGCAATTAGATCGCGGTTGTCGGGGATGGCGTAGTACGACGGTTGATTTTCATTGAGGGCCTGATTGATTTCCTTGAGAATCGTGGTCAAGGACCAGGCCTTGCCCACGAAAACCTCTTCATATTCTAAAGATTGAACATACGTTGCCGCATTATCCAGACGATTGAGCAGATCCGGTTCGTAAAGACCGTTTTCTTTGCCGGTGTCAATGACGATTTCCAGGTTGAGGGTGCCGCGCATTTCATGATCTATTTTCTCAGTTGCGATGCGGATTTCGGTGGCTTTCGGAAACCAGCCCAATATGTGGTGTGAAAAACGGATTTTAGATGCTCCCACGACCGACAATACCATGATCGTTGCGCTGGCAATGACAATGGGAACCGGATGGCTGGTCGAGAAATGGCTGACCCAAGAAAGAAACCGATCCATAACGGCGATTTTCTGATCCCTGCCTGACGTTTGTTTATTTTTTAGGGGGAAAAGCGCTAAAAGGGTGGGCAGCAGAACGATGGTGGTAACAAAGGCCAGCATTACGCCGATGCCGGCAAATATCCCAATGTCTGCGATGGGGGCCACTTCGGATGTTGAAAATGAGAGCAGACCGCTGGCCGTGGTCACATTGGTCATCAACACGGCCAGACCCGAGTGCCCCATGGCATAGGCAACCGCCCCTTCTTTATCCCCGTTTTCTTCATAGCGGTGAAAGAAAATGGCAAGGATGTGAACCGAAGTCCCTACGCCTACCGCCAGCAAAAAAGAGGGCAGAATCTGGGTCGGCACCTTGATGGGTACTTTCAGGATTGCCATGATGCCCACCGTGCAAAGCAGGGATAAACCAACAATGATCAGCGGCAGCAGCACACCGGTTATCCGGCGGAACATGACATACAGGAGAACAGCGACCGTGACGATGGCCAGGGTCACAAACTTGCGCATGTCTTTCATCATGGCCCGTTTGAGAAAATCGGTGACTACAGGTGATCCTGCGATATAAACACGAAAATCAGGTGCGCGATATTTCTCCAATGTCTGTTTAACCGCTGTAACCACCCGGCTGTTTTCTTCATCCGTGAGATATCGCTTTTTTGAGGCGTCAGGATCGTTTGGCGCAGGCATTGCTGTAGGATCGTCGTCAAATCCCTCGAGGACATCGGCATCCTGCGCCAGGCCGGAATAGCTTTGGGTTTTAATGATGATGGCGGTAAATTGGCCGTCTTCGGAGATCAACAAATTCCTGTAAAGCGGATTGGAAATGACGCGGTTTTTCAGGACTGCCATTTCGGTTTCATTTTGCGGCCAGGCTTCGAGCAAATCTTCGACAATGAGCTCGTTGGTTTCACCGCGGGTGTTGCGGGCATTGACCAGGCTGGTGATGTCATCAATTAAAGGTACGTTTTGTTCGAGATCTTCGTGAAGTTCTTTAAGTTTCTTTAAAAAACCCTGGAAAAAAATATTCGCTGATTTAATGGCAATAATGACGACTTCATCGCGACCGAATTGATCACGAAAGGCATTGTATGCCAGCAGGGTCGGGTCGTTTTCGTGCAAGAAACCTTCGGTTGAAGTGTCGATGGTGATTTTTGGAATCTGGGAGATGATTGTTCCCATCAAAACTAACATTATAATCGCCGTTTTTATACGGTGGCGGTAAACGCAATGGGCGAAATCTTCAAATCTCTGCTCCACGCGATGTCTAAAATTTTTCATTCAGAATCTCCGATTAAAAAATCCAACAATAACACATTACCTTTTTCTCATTACGGCATTTAAAACGAGGGTCTCAATTTCGTCCTCGGCATTTATACCTGGAACAGGATCAACCAGCTGGTGAATGCCGGCCAGAGAGGCAAATTTGGCCCGAATCGGGGCACTCATCTTACAAAACACGGCCGTACCGATAATCATCATGTGCACGATAAAAGGTTCTGTTTCGATAAAAATTCCCTTATCGGTTCCTTCCCGCAATATTCCGGAAATAACGGCAAGGATGCGGGCCAGGTTCTGACCCACCATATCGGGAAAATTGCGACCACCGCCAGCCTGCTCCCACAACATAATGGCGGCCAGTTCAGGATGGCGCGCCAGCGTATCGGCAACGGTTTGAATGTATCGTTTCAACTTTTCAACCGGTGACTGCGCTGTGTCGATATTGCGCTCAAAGCGATCGGCGGCATCACCGAACAGGGTGTGGATGACCTGGGCATAGAGCGCCTGCTTATCACCGATGTGGTAATAGATGGTCGCTTTGTTGACGCCGGCCAATTTGGCGATCTCATCGACCCGCGCGCCGGCGAAACCGACCTCGGAAAATATGGCGGCAGCCGCTTTTAATATTCGGCGGGTGGTCTGATGGCGTTTTTCCTGCATCGTTTGAGCTTGAGGGGGCATAGGTATTGCCTCAGGGT
>JBAVYC010000922.1:0-1845 GCA_049698595.1 Desulfobacterales bacterium
CCGTTATCCAGACCACATCCGCCGGGACCCAGGGATTTGCCAATGCCAAGGACGCCAACGAGTTGATCAGCGGCAGTTTCGTCAATGCTGAAGCCATCGTAACCTATATCAAAAAGAAGGCACCCGATAACGTTTCGCTGGTCTGCATGGGGACCTGGGCGGTTAAACCAAATGATGAGGACACCCTTTGTGCGGAATATATTGCCGGCCGGTTGAACCATCAAAAAATGGATGAAAAAGAAATCTACCGTCTGCTCAAAGATTCGAAGACGGCTCAGATTTTTTTTGATCCGGCTGTGACCTGGGCACCGGAAAAAGATTTCGATCTCTGTCTGAATATCGGGCATTGCAATTTTGTATTAAAAGCAGAAAAAATCGAGAATGATTTGTTGGCGTTGAAACCAATTTACATTACCTAACCCGGAAATGAAAATTGAAAAAATATATACCTGAATTTTAGAGCGACAATTACCGCTGCAAGCAAAATTTAGGTATTGGTACTTATTTATTGAAATCACATCATGTTTGCGCATGATTTATGACATAGATAGATTAAATATTTTAAAAATGCTATCGGTTTAAATTGAAATGACAGAGCGAAGCCTCCCCTCCGGCCTGTAAGCCTATACAGCCTACGGGCTGGAAGCGGGCTCGTAGGGGTTGTAGCGCCTACGCCTCGGAGAGCGATACCATAAATCTTCAATCTTCACTCTTCAATCCCGGCTTGTCCGGGTTGGGATATCACAATAGATACGAACATTCTTGCAGTCCTAACGGCAATCCTTGTGGGGGTCGCCAAGACCGGCGTCAGCGGCATGGCGATCCTGGTCGTTCCTCTGATCGCCATGGTGTTCCCCGCCAAAGAGTCAGTCGGTGCTCTGTTGCCGATGCTGATTGCCGGTGATGTCCTGGCGGTTATCTACTACCGTCGGCATGCTCAGTGGCGGCAATTGGTCAAATTGATACCGGGGGTTGCGACCGGGATGTTGATTGGGGGGATGTTTCTATCGCAGCTGGATAATGAATCCATGCGAATTTTTCTGGGTGTTTTTGTATTGTTTTTGCTAATGATCGAGGGCATTGCGCGCTACCTGAAACTTAACGAATTCAAAAAACTGCGGTCTTTTGCCGTCCTGGTGGGTGTCATGGCCGGCTTTGGCACGACGGTCGGCAACTCCGCCGGTCCCATCATGGGTATCTACTTCATTATGATGGGATTTGACAAAAAACAGCTGATGGGCAGCGGGGCCTGGTTTTTCTTGATTGTGAACACGTCCAAACTGCCGATCTTCATTTATCACGAGATGTTGGGGGTCGATACCCTGCAGTTTTTTGCCTACATGCTGCCTTTTGTGGTCCTAGGGACATTTCTTGGCCGAAAGTTACTGACGGTTCTCTCTCAAAAGATATTTAACCATCTGGTATTGATTTTTGCCGGGTTGTCTTCGCTGTGGCTACTGCTATTCTAAATAATAGGATTCAGGCTATTTAATACCCACATGCATGAAAGACTGCACAAATTGCCGTTGGAGCAGCAGAAAAGCAATCAGCAGCGGGGTAACGGACATCAGCGTGGCTGCGGAGATAATCGACCAGTCCACGCCGGATTCCGGGGCACCTAAGATACCCAGTCCAACGGTCAAGGGCCGGGTTTCCACCGAGTTAGTCACGACGAGGGGCCACAGGAAATTGTTCCAGTGGTGGCTGATGGAGACCAGCCCATAGGCGAGATAGGTCGGGCGCGCCAACGGCACATATACCCGCCATAAAACCCCGAAGACGCCGCAGCCTTCAAGACGTGCAGCCTCTTCGAGTTCCTTGGGTATCGATTTAAATGCCTGGCGC
>JBAVYC010000923.1:0-4464 GCA_049698595.1 Desulfobacterales bacterium
GCGATAAGCCGCGGCCCTGAAAATCCGTGCTTCGCGGCGCTCACCATCCAGCTCGACCGCTACTAAGAATTCCTCGGCCGCCAATGGCGCAGCAGGATCAAGATAGGCACCGCGGCCGCTGGTTAACAGGAATTTCCCCTGGCTACCCGGCCGACGCCGGGCGATGCGATCCGGATAAGCCCAGCCCAATAATCGGCCGATGGAAACCGCATCACTGTTGTCGGCTTTGCAGCCCATCTGTCGGCGCAATTGATCGGCCGCCCGGATCACTCGACCAAGAGCGGCATGGTCGACGGTTGCACCCTGACCGGCCAGGGGCCGTTTGCGCCGCAAGGCTTGAACCAGGTCCAGCCGGATGCGTATGTCTGCATCCTGTTGGCCGCGGTCAAAACGAACCACATCGCGTTCGCCAAGCAGGGCCGCCAGATCGCAAGCTATGCCACCACACCCGCAACGATTGGCAGCCACCAGCATGTGGGCCAACCTTGGATGCATCGGCAAGGCGGCCATCTGCCGGCCTTGAGCGGTAATCCCGGAAGCAAGATCCAGGGCGCCGAGGGACTGCAGAAGATCGCAGGCGCTGTCAAAGGTGTTCCGGGGTGGCGGATCCAGCCATTTCAGTTTGCCGGGATCGTCTACACCCCAGAGAGCGATTTCCAAGGCCAGGCCGGCCAGGTCGGCCTCCAGAATTTCAGGGCGGTGAGCCGGGATCAGCGTGGGGTGCATTCCCCGGGACCACAGGCGCAGACAGACTCCCGGTCCGATCCTTCCGGCCCGTCCCCGTCGCTGGTCGGCCGATGCCCGTGACACAGGGACAGTGACCAGCCGGGTCAGGCCGCTGCGCATTTCAAAACGCGGCACCCGCTGCAAACCGCTGTCCACCACGACTCGGATGCCCTCAATGGTCAGGCTGGTTTCGGCAATCGAGGTGGCCAGCACGATCTTGCGCCGTCCGGCGGGTGGCGGCGCAATGGCCTGGTTCTGGGCGCTATGCGTCAGGTTACCGAAAAGTGGGGCAATGATCCATTGCGGTCCCAACCGGGCTTTCTCCAACCATCTTGCTGCCTGACGAATTTCGGATGCGCCGGGTAAAAAAACCAGGATGCTGCCCACCTCGTCACGGGCAGCGGAAAGCACCGCATCGCAGAGAGGATCCAGGGATTCAGTGGGCGTGTGGCGGCCGACATAACGGGTTTCAACCGGAAACTCCCGCCCCGGGCAGGTGAGCACCGGCGCATCGTTCAGCATGGCGGCTACCGGCCCGGTATCGATGGTGGCAGACATGATCAGCAGCCGTAAATCTGTGTTCAACACACCCTGCATATCCAAGCACAGGGCCAAACCCAGATCGGCATCCAGGCTGCGCTCATGAAACTCGTCGAAAATCACCAGCCCGATTTCTGCCAGGGATGGATCACTTTGCAGCATGCGGGTCAGCACACCTTCGGTGATCACTTCGATGCGCGTTGCAGGGCTGATACGGCTGTCCATTCGCACCCGGTAACCCACCGTTTGGCCGACTTTTTCTCCTAATAGGTCGGACATCCGCATGGCGGCCGCCCGGGCTGCCAGTCGACGGGGCGCCAGGACAATGATTTTTCGGCCACCGAGCCAGGGTGACTCCCGCAGGTAAAGGGGTATGCCGGTCGTCTTGCCGGCCCCGGGCGGCGCCTGCAACACCGCGCAGGCATTGTCAGCAAGTGTCCTTTGCAATCGATCGAGGACCGTTGCTACGGGAAGGCCTATCCACGGTAAGTTACCCAAATTATTTTATTTCCCTGATATGGATTCGTTCGATTCTGACAAATCAGCTATGTATATAAATGCCAAAAAACAGGTAGATTTGCAAGGTTACCTAAATCATCTTCCGGCTGCACCCTTGCAAAAAAACGCTTATGATGCTAATAATTTTTGCAGAACTTGCCGCGTAGAGGCAAATATGCGAAGGTGAGTTTACGATATCTGAAATCCGGTTCCGTAGAGCCTTCGCAAATAAAGGACTCTGGTAAACTTAAAGCTCATGTCGATTAAAAACCATCTCGCCCAACTCGTTCCAGAAATTATTGCTAAATTTCCATCAATTCAGATAATATACCTGTTCGGGTCGCACGCATCCGACACGCCCAAGGCCAATAGCGATGTGGACATTGCGGTGTTTACGGATGGACGCGAGACGCCCACGATGGATCTTGAACTGGGGGCTTTCCTGCAACAGCGGCTCAACCGGCCAGTGGATGTGGTGATTATGCAGAAAGTGTCACCGATTCTTCAACATGAGGTCCTGCAGAAAAAGGTCCGTGTTTTTGAAAAAGCCGCTGCCAGCCGCGCGTTTCTTGAGAACCAATCCCTGCGGGCATACCTCGATGCCCGCCATTATCAGCGTAAGCGAGCCTTTGGGAGAAAATCCAATGGTCAAAATTTCCGTCATTCAACGCCTGTTGAATAATCTTGCAAGTTATGTGAACGATTTGCGGAACGCTACTGATATTACACACGAAAAATATATTAAAGATATCCGACTTCAGCGGTTCGTTGAAAGAACACTGCAAATAAGTATTGAATGCTGCTTCGATGTCGTTCACCATATCATATCGGACAAAGGCTTCCGGGAACCGGACTCCTATGCAGATGCCTTCACTGTGCTGGCGGAACAGGGTGTGTTGTCTCAGGCGTCAGTGAGTGAATTTCATATGATGGCGCAATTCAGAAACAAAATTGTTCATTACTACGAAAAAATCGATCCTGAGCAGGTATATGCGATCTTCAAAGGCAAACTTCAGACCTTTGAATCCTTCAGAAACCAAATAGAACAATGGATCGATCTTGAAGAAAGCTCGGAAAAAAATGCCTGAACCCCGCCGGCCGGACAAAAGATGAATAGCCGTGTCCGGTTATAGAAATCAGCGACCCCCAGCAGAGCTGGGGGTATGAGGATGGCCCTTGGAAGGGGCCGGGGCCACCTCTGCTGGGGGCCGCTGATTTTTAAAAAGTGACTAAATGCTAACATAAAGCACCAACACCTGCTCCTGGGGCTATGCCACTCTACTACTATGGCCAGGTTAATATCCCATGCCGTAGAAGCCTTTGCCAAACCAAGATGATTGTGAAAAGCATCGACCTACTATAGCCAGATCTAACGCAGGCAGAAATAGTTAACTCAATATAGAAAGCACCATCAACAAACTATAAATCTACTTTTCGAGGCCATGATAACGAATGAGCCCTTCCTGGGCTACAGAGGCGACCAGTTTTCCTTCCCTGGTGTAAATTCTCCCGTCGCTCAAGCCTCTGGCCTTGCAGGCGTTGCCACTTTTCATGGCATATAGCAGCCAATCATCCATGCGAAATTCCCGATGAAACCAGGCGGAATGATCCAGACTGGCGATCTGCATCTCCTGCTCCCAGGGGCTGTGGCCGTGGGGATATAGAGAGGGGGCCAAAAGGCCGAAATCAGAGGCATAGGCCAGCAGATATTGATGCACCGCCGGATCATCCGGCATTTTATCAATCGTCTTAAACCAGGTGTATCTTACCGGTTCCCTTTTCTCGGGACCAAAGGAATCGATAGGATTGACGGTTCGCATTTCAATGGGTTTTTTGCAAAGAATTTTATCCCTGACTGCCGGCGGAATTTTATCCGCCACCTTAACGGCCAGCTCCAGCTCGGATTCCAGCCCTTCCGGTCCCGGAACTTCAGGTGCAGTGTCCTGATGATCAAACCCCGGTTCGTTAATTTGAAATGAGGCGGACATGTTGAATATCGCACGGCCATTCTGAATGGCGACGACCCGGCGCGTGGTAAAACTTTTGCCGTCCCGAATACAGTCGACATCATATACAATCGGTTTGGAGGCATCGCCGGGTCTGAGAAAATAGGCATGCAGGCTATGGGCCCGGCGCTCGGAAGATACGGTTTGATAGGCGGCCGAAAGCGCCTGGCCAAGCACTTGTCCGCCAAATACATTTCCAAATCCCAGGTCCTGACTCTGACCGCGAAATATGTTTTCCTCAATCTTCTCGAGCTTTAATAATGTCAGCAATTCTTCTAAAACGTTATCCTCAATACAAGCCTTCATTCAGCTACACCTTTCATTTTAGTCCTAATATGAGAGTCTCCGCATTCGTGATTGTCATTTAACACCGACTGATTTGCCCCTCAATATTTGATCGTACCTCAAAATTCAGCCTTAAACCTCTGTCAGGGTCCAAATATAAAATATAACGGTTCAATTTTTTTGTGGATTTGAAGTGCAATCTACCCTTGCGAACTCTCTGCCCAACCTTCGATATCAGCTTTGATCCGTTTTGCACGCTTTCAAAAGCATCTCTATCGTCAGATCACTCTGCTTTTGCCCCATTTGAACTTTCCGCTTCAATAACAGCCAATTCATAAACCGGTTCAGTCGGTACTTCCGTGCCTGTTTCATACTTTGCTGAAAAATTCTCACAGCTCCTTTATCACAG
>JBAVYC010000924.1:0-2120 GCA_049698595.1 Desulfobacterales bacterium
AAGCCATTGTTGCTGCGGGCGGTCCGCCCAATTGTGTTTGCTGTCTTAAGGAGCCTTCCGTGCCGTCGGCCCAGACGCTGATGACCCATCCGAAAATTAAACTCATTGCCGTCACCGGCGGACACGGGGTCGTGGCCTTTGCGACCCAGACCGGCAAACGTGTCATTGCCGGCGGTCCCGGCAATCCGCCGGTGGTCGTTGACGAAACCGCCGACCTTGACCGGGCGGCCAGGTGTATCATCGAAGGGGCATCTTTTTCGCACTGTATGGCCTGTGCCAGCGAAAAAGAAATATTTGTCGTTGAATCCGTCGCCGATCAACTGAAGGCCAATCTCAAGAAATACGGCGCCTATGAAATTTCTGCCGCCCAGTCGGAACAGTTGCTCAAACACATTTTTAAAGAAATCAAAGGCCCGGCTGAACCGGGCGTAATCAATATGGATTACATCGGCAAGTCACCCGCGTTTATTCTTAAATCCATTGGTCTGGATGTCGGCGTTGACGCCCAGATTGTCATTCTGGAAGCGGATAAAGATCATCCCCTGGTCTGGACCGAACAAATTATGCCGGTTCTGCCGTTTGTCCGCTGCCGCAATGTGGATGAAGCCATTGAAGCCGCCCTGGCAGCCGAACAGGGCAACGGCCACACCATGGCAATTCATTCCAACAATATTCAATCCATCCAGAAAATGACCAACAGGGCCAAATGTGCCGCTTTTGTCAAAAACGGGTCTTGCGGGCTGGCCAGTGTGGGCGTCGCCGGCGAAGGCTATACATCGTTTCACATTGCTACCAACGGCGAGGGGCAAACACGGCCCAGGATGTTCACCTTAATCCGGCGCTGTGTCCTGACCAATGATTTTCGTTACCGTTATGGAGCATAATATGGCTGTTGATAAAAAACAGGTGGAACTTATCGTGGAGCAGGTTTTGCAAAAGCTGTCGACCGCTGAACCGGCAACCTCCCCCGCTATTCACGATGGTGGTGCCGGGGGCGTATTTCAGGAAATGGATGACGCCATCCAGGCCGCCGCGGTTGCGCATCGGCAACTGGTGCAGCTGCCATTGGCCGTCCGCGAAAAAATCATCCAGGCCATTCGGGATGTCGGCTGGGCCAACCGCGAAGAATACGGACGAATGGAATTGGAAGAAACAGATTTGGGTGCGGTCGCCGGCACGGTCCTGAAGCTGGAAACCGCCTGCGGGGTACCCGGTATCGAAGACATTAAATCGGAGGTATTCACCGGCGACCGCGGCATTACCATCAATGAACGGATACCGGTGGGGGTGATCGCCTCCATCAACGCCATCACCAATGCCGCGCCGGGCATCATCCACAACGCCATTATGATGCTGGCCGGCGGCAATACCGTGGTCAACAACCCCCATCCGAAAACCAAAATCATTTCCGCCCGGGTGGTCAAAGACGTCAATCAGGCGATTGTTTCGGCGGGCGGGCCCGGCAACTGTCTTACCACTGTCGCAGAGCCGGACATCCCCACAGCCCAATACCTGATGACCCATCCCCGGGTCGACATGATCGCCGTCACCGGCGGGCATCGGGTGGTGGAATTCGCCACCAAAACCGGCAAACGGGTCCTCGCCGGCGGTCCGGGCAATCCCCCGGTGGTAGTGGATGAAACCGCCGACCTGGATCATGCCGCCCAGTGCATCATTCGGGGCGCATCGCTCAGCAACTGCACCCCCTGCTCGAGCGAAAAGGAAATATTCGTGGTTGAATCTGTGGCAGACAAGCTGAAGCAACTGCTGATCAAATATGGCGCCTACGAACTCAGCGACGATCAGGGCAAATCTCTGGTCAAAGAGATTTTCAAAGAAATTCATCCGGGCCGGGTGCCGAGCGTTATCAATATGGATTATATCGGAAAACCGCCTGACGTTATATTGCGACGGGCCATCGGACTGGATCTCCCGCCGGAAACCAAAATTGCCATTTTAGAGACCGACCGGGAGCACCCCCTCGTCTGGACCGAGCAGATCATGCTGATTTTGCCATTCGTACGCTGCCGTGACGCGCGTGAAGCCATGAATGCGGGTGTCGCGGCGGAACAGGGTTTGAGACACACCATCGTCTTTCATTCGAATGACCTGCAAAATAT
>JBAVYC010000925.1:0-7351 GCA_049698595.1 Desulfobacterales bacterium
ATTCAAATGATTGAATATTGTCGATTGAATATTGAATATTTATGGAATGCTGTCGATTTAAAAAGGACAGAGCATAGCGATTCATTCAATCTTCAATTTGCAATCTTCAATTTTCAATTCCGGCTCGACCAGAATCTGCCTGACGCAAATATAAAGCAAGTCATAGGTTTCGGTGTTCAGTAGCCTTACCTTGCCCTGGCCGGCGGCTTCAAGGGCAGCGCGTATCGCCTGACACCGTCATACCTGAAAAAAGCATTGGCAATGGCCGGCGCTGTCGGGATGCATACAATTTCACCGACGCCTTTAGCGCCGAAGGCGCCCTCGGGATCATCTTCCTCAACAGCGATGGGCACGATGTGCGGCACTTTTGCTATCTTAGGGATGCCAAGAGAAATATATTTTTCAGAGGTCAGGCGGCCTTCCTCCAGGGGCACTTTTTCGCTCAGAGCATAACCGAGGCCCATGACCACACCACCCTCGATTTGCCCCTCAAAAAGCAGCGGGTTAATGACCCGGCCCGAGTCGTGGGCCGCATAGATGGTATCCAGGCCGCCCTTTTCGTCCAGAATCGCCAGGTGAGTTGCGAAACCGTAAGCGATATGAGAGACAATCTTGCCGGGCCGGCCCTCGGCCTGGGTGTAGTCACAGACAAAGCGACCCTCATACATGCGTCCTGCCAACTCCTTAAGAGAATGACTTTCGAGGTCTTTTTTCAGCTTCAGGGCCGCATCGATGATGGAACGGCCAAGCAGCATGGTGCCGCGACTGGCGGTGGTTACACCGCCGACAGCCGCTGAAGCGGTGGTCACTTTGATGTCGATCAGCTCGCAATCACCCAACCCCACCGCTTCGCACAGGATCTGCCGAGCCACGGTGTGGATGCCCTGGCCCATCTCGGTCCAGCCATGATGCAAAATCAATTTTCCATCCGGCAGGACTTCAATCTTGACCTCGCTGACTTCCACCATGCCGTTGCCCATGCCGCAGTTTTTTATCGCCAGAGAAAGACCTTTATACTCAGCCTTTTCATAGGCATCTTTGACGGCCAGCAGCGTCCTTTTCAGACCGACGCCCTCTCCGAGCACCTGGCCGGTGGTGGTCATCAGACCGGTGTCCAGCGCATTGTCATAGCGGAGCTGCCAGGCATCGAAACCGCCCATCTCACACAGTTGTTCGACCAGAGTTTCCATGGCGAAGGTGACCTGGTTGACGCCGAAGCCGCGCATGGCACCACAGGGAATGTTGTTGGTGTAGACGGCCTTGGCCTCGATATCCACGCTGGGCAGATAGTATGCGCCGGCGGCGTGGGTGGCGGCGCGGCCCAGCACCGGAGGGCCCACGGAGGCATATGCGCCGGTGTCACCGAGAATGACGGCTTTAAGAGCGGTGAACTTACCGCTCGCGTCGCAACCCAGGGCGTAGTCCAGTCGCATGGGATGACGTTTGGGATGCATGCGGATGGATTCGGGCCGGGATAGCCGGACTTTTACGGGTCTGCTGAGATGATGGCAGTACAGCGCAGCGTGGCCCTGGACGGTTAAATCCTCTTTCCCGCCGAAGGCGCCACCGCAGTCCACCAGGGTCACCACTACCTTTTCCGGGGGATAATTAAGAAGCGCCGCAATCTCATGGTGGTCGGCATAGATACCCTGGCTCTGGGAGTAAACCTGTATCCCGTCTTTAAAGGGCACCGCCACGGAGGACTCGGGTTCAAGGAAACCATGGTCCACCATCTGAGTCTCAAGAACCCCCCTGGCCACATGGGCAGACCCGGCCAGCACTTTTTCGACAGGCTCGCCCCGGCGGATGGTCTGAGCGAACAGCAAGTTGCCGTCGGCATGGATTTTGGCAGGACTGGATTCGGCTTTGGTCATGTCCGTCAGTGGTTCAAGGACTTCGTACGCGACGAGTATCAGCTTGACAGCCGCGCGGGCCTGGGCTTCGGTTTCGGCCACTACGCCGGCGAGCACGTCGCCGATGTAACGGGTGGTTTCGCCGACCTTGATCATGACCGGCCAGTCCTGAACGATCGGGCCCACGTTGCGTTCGCCGGGGATGTCCGCGGCGGTGAATATCCGGATAACGCCGGGGGCCTTGCCGGCTTCATCCAGGTCGATGGAAAGCACCCTGGCGCGCGGATGGTCACTGAAACGCAGGGCGCCGTGAACCATGCCATCAAAGCGCAGGTCGTCGATAAAGGGTTTACGGCCGATGGCGCGTTCGAAGGCCCTGTATTTGGGGCTGGAGACACCGATTCCGGCGCCGTCTTCAAAGGGGATCTCCCGTCCGTCACGCAGGGCGGCGGCTGCTTCGAGCACGGCGTCCACGATCTTGACGTAACCCGTGCAGCGGCAAAGGTGAAATCCCACGGCTTTGACGACCTCTTGCCGGGTCGGGGCGGGATTTTTTGCCAGCAGGATCTTGGTCCGGGTCAGAAAACCCGGAGTGCAAAAGCCACACTGCACAGCCCCCTTGGAGACAAAGGCGCGGCCCAGGGTGCGCAGCAGACTTTGCGGCAACCCTTCCAGGGTGACGATTTCCTTGCCCGCGACCTTGTGTATCGGCGTGGAGCATGCCAAAGCAGCCTTGCCGCTGACCTCCACCAGGCAGGCCCCGCAGGCGGCCTGGCCCGAGCAACCGTCTTTGGCGGAGGTAATGCCTTTTTCTTCGCGTAAGAATGTTAAAAGAGACGTCATCCCATCGCCGGAAAATTCTGTCTGCTGGCCGTTTAATGCGAACGTAATCATGGCGCCCCCCAATCGATTGAATATTGAAGACTGAAGAATGAATATTTAAGGATTTCAGTCTATTTAAATGTTGTTCTCGGTTTATTCATCAAGAAGGCTAAAATAAAAAGATAGAATACCACAAATCTTCAATTTTCAATTCAAACCTGTCACCCCACCCCCACCAGTCGTGGGAAAAATAAAACGAGGTCACTCCAGTAAGCAACGATAAAAAGGGCGATGACCTCAACGACAATAAAAGGCCAGATCGCTTTGGTCAACGCTTCAAGTGAGAGTTTGCTGATATTACAGGCGACGAACAGACAGGCCCCAACCGGCGGCGTCATTAACGCCAAATTTAGCGAAAGCACCATGATAATTCCGAAATGGATTGGGTCGATCCCTAAATTATTGACCGCGATCGGATGCAGGATCGGGCCCAAGATAATCAAAGCCGCCGCAATATCCATAAACATGCCAACAATCAGCATGAGGATCAGAATGAGAAGTAAAATAATGTGCGGATTGTTGCTGACACTTAAAAAGCCTGCAGCAACCGCTTCGGGAACCCGTTCCATGGTTAAAATCCAACCGAGAATTGAAGCTGATCCGATAATCAGAAACACCACCCCGGTCGTCTTGCCGGTCTGATACAGAAGGTCGGGAATATCCCGTAATTTTAACGTTCGAAGTGCAAAAAAACCGATGATGAACGCATACCCCACCGCAACAGCGGCGGCTTCGGTCGGCGTAAAAATTCCGGTCAGTATGCCTCCCAGGATAATGATCGGCATCAATAAGGGCAGGAGTGCTTCTTTGGTAGCAAAAAGCATCTGCTTCAGACTGCTGCGGGCATTTTTTGGATAGCCGCGCTTTCTGGCGATGAATCCGGAGAGGATCATGAGGAAGATGGCAATTAAGAGTCCGGGTACAAAACCGGCCGCGAACAAACCGGCAATCGACACGCTCATCAACGACCCATAAATAACCATCATATTGCTTGGTGGAATGGTGGGGCCGATGATAGAGGATGCTGCCGTGACCGCCGCACTGAAATCCTTGTCATAGCCGTCTTCTACCATGGCCGGAATCAGCATGGTTCCGATGGCTGCCGTATCGGAAACGGCCGCCCCGGTCATCCCGGAAAAAAAGATACTGGCAACAATGTTGGCATGGGCCAGTCCGCCGCGCAGATGACCGACCAGTGTGTTTGAAAATTTCACCAAACGATGCGTGATCCCACTTTTATTCATGATGGCGCCGGCGAAAATAAAAAAAGGCATGGCCATCAAGGTGAACATATCGAGTCCGGCATAAAAGCGCTGTGAGACCATTTTGAAAATGAAGACATCCGACCCTGGATTGAGCAGGATTGGAAGCTGTTCCACCCCAGCCATCTTCGCCAAGGACATAACCGCAGTGATGCCAAGCGCAAAACCGATAGGCGTTCCCAATAAAAGCAAACCAAAAAAAATGAGACTCATAAATAACAGCATCAGATATCCACCATACCTTTGATATCAAGGTCTTCTTTTCTTCTGAAAAGATCAATCACTATCTGCAAGACGGTTTGGATTATTGCCAACGCCCCGGCTACCGGGATCGCTGAAAGCGACCACATCATGTTAATTCTGTATTTGGCCAGGACGGGGGAAAGCTGGCTCTGGCCTTCCAGCGCCATATCATACCCAAATTTGGTTAAGATCCACAGAAACCATAACACAGCCAAATTGACTAGAACCGCCACATATTTTTGAGCCGAAGGTGGGAGGCGGCTGGTGAGAAATGTGATTCCCAGGTGCTCGCGGCGCATGATACCGATGCTGATCGCAAGGGAAGCCGCCCAGATCATGAGATAGCGGGCGACTTCCTCGGACCAGGAAAGCGGCGATTGCAAGACATAGCGAAACAATACTCCCAGGAGCACTACCACCGTCATGGCACCGGTTGCAGCAATACAAGGATAGGCTGCAAGACGTTCGATAATTAAACTCAGTTTGAGGGCTAAAGCGCCGATTGATCGAGGTTGCATTTTATTTCGTATCCAAAACCAGATCCTTTGGGTCAGATCAGAGGCGGTTGGCTATGTCGTGAAAAGGGCTGAAAAGAATACAGAAGTCAGAAAACAGAATTCAGAATAGGGAATCGCTGCGCCCTGTCTTTTAAATTAATATAAAACGATAGAATTCATCCAATCGTCATTCGTTATTCGCTTTTTCAGAGTCTCTTTTTCGATCAAACTAGCCGGTTCATCTTGACATTGACGCTTTTTTTGCTTCCTCTACGGCGTTTAAATATTTCTCGACCCACTGGGTTCCTTCTTGGCCAAGGGTTTGCGCGAAGAACTTTTTTGCCGCCGGAATTGCGATTTCTCTAAATTTTTCCAACTCTTCAGGAGTTGGCGTATATATTTCCATTTTAGCGGCCAAGGCCGGCAAACCCTTTTCGGTTGCGGTAACCAACCGGTCAATTCCCCGGCCTGCGATCACGGCTGCATCGGCCGCGCCCTGCAAAGCCGTTTTCTCTTCAGGCTTGAGGGCATTGAACCACCGGTCGTTAATGACCCACACATATAAGCCGGCCATGTGGTTCGAAAGGGTCAGGTATCTTTGGACTTCAAAGATTTTTCCTAAATTGATAACCGTGATCGGATTATGTTGCCCATCGACAACACCCGTTTGAAGAGCAGTGTAGATTTCGGCCCAGGCCACGGGCGTGGCGGCCGCGCCTAAGGAATTCATAAATTCCATGTGCAAGGGATTATTCATCGTCCGCATTTTCAGCCCTTTCATATCTGCGGGTGTTTTGATCGGGTGTTTGGAATTGGTAAATTGGAAAAATCCTTGGGGAATGAAGCCCAAGACGCGTATTCCGGTTTTATTTCGAATGTCTTCCGCCAGTGCCTGTCCGAAGGGGCCGTCGTAGAGTGCACAGCCGATTTCATAGGAGCTGTAGGCAAATGGCATACTGGTAATGTCAATTAGGGAATAAAACGGCGCGATACCGCCGACGGAGGCGATGTAGCTTTGAGTGATGCCGGCTTTAACTTGCTCCATCGTTTCACGTTCATTTCCCAGGGTGCCGCTCGGATAAATTTCGACTTTGATCTCCCCACCCGTTCGGGCTTCCAACTCATTTTTAAATACTGCAGAGACCGCCGCGGTGGCAATATCAAAAGGATTTTGGGGATTCAGATGGGCCAATTTGATCACCTTGGCGGCAACAGGCAGTGCAGTTGCAAAGACTAACAGGCTTGCTACTAAAATAAATACGATAGATACTTTCCTGAACATGAGATTTCCTCCTTTTTTTAATGTTGATTGAAAATAGAAATGATACAATTCCATACGACTGCGAATCTCAGGAATGAGAGAAAAGAGAACCGCAGAATATCGAAGGGAGGAATCGCTGCGCTCTATCTTTTAAATTTATAAAATAGATAGAATACATTCCTTCAACTTTCGAAATTCGCTGTTAATTAAGCTTCTTATGCTAACGCATACGAGGAATGCCGGCCTCAAGAAGATCATTCAGATTGTCCGCAGGCGTCTTGACCTTGCTTAGCAGAATCATGGCCGCAATAATATAAGGCTTATAGCTGGCCTCCAAATACAGCGGCACCCGGTAACGATCGAACACGCCGGCTTCGACCTCGCCCGCGGTACAGCTCACGCCCGTGATGTCGGCGGGTAAACAGTGCATGTACAGCGCGCCGGCCTCGTGGGTCGATGACATCAATTTCTCCGTACATTCCCAATCCTTGTGATCGGCATTTTGGGCAAGCAATTCCTTCTCCAAACTGCTGATGCCGTCGTGATCCCCCTCACCGTACAGCTCGGTGCGCTTTTCCATGGCGGCGAAGGGCGCCCAGCTCTTGGGGTAAACGACATGGGCGCCTTCAAAGGCATCGGCCATGGCGTTGGTTTTGTTAAAACTGCCGCCGCTGCGGGCCGCGTTGCGCCGGGCCACCTCCTCCACCGCGGGCATGACCTCGTACCCCGCGGGATGGGCCAGCACCACCTGCATGCCGAAGCGGGTCATTAACCCGATAATCCCCTGGGGCACGGAGAGTGGTTTGCCATAGGAAGGACTGTAGGCCCAGGTCATGGCGATCTTCTTGCCGTTGAGATTCTCGACCCCGCCAAAGGTGTTGATCAGGTGCAGCATGTCGGACATGGACTGGGTGGGGTGGTCGATGTCGCACTGCAAATTGACCAGCGTGGGGCGTTGCTCGAGCACACCCTCCAGATAGCCTTGTTTTACAGCCTGCGCCACTTCGCGCATATAGGCATTGCCCTTGCCGATATACATGTCGTCGCGGATGCCGATCACATCGGCCATAAAAGAGACCATATTGGCGGTTTCGCGCACGGTTTCGCCATGGGCGACCTGGGATTTGCCCTCATCCAGATCCTGAACTTCCAATCCTAACAGATTGCAGGCACTGGCAAAGCTGAAACGCGTGCGGGTGGATTGATCGCGGAACAGGGAAATGCCCAGACCGCTGTCGAAAATCCGGCTGGAGATATTTCTCTGGCGCAGGCCCCGCAGGATTTGGGCCACCAGAAACGTGGCCCGCACTTCGTCGTCACTCTTTTCCCACGTCAGTAGAAAGTCGTTGAGAT
>JBAVYC010000926.1:0-5009 GCA_049698595.1 Desulfobacterales bacterium
GCATTCAGCAAATGCCAGTGCCGCAACACGCGTTAGTGGCAATGACAAACCGTGCCTGGTGGATTTCGGTATATTTAAAATTCCGGAATTCATCAGGGACACCAAATTACCGGAGTGACACTATGCAAGCGATCGAATTCAGCGAGATTGGCAAGGCCCGCATTGTCGATGTGGAAAAACCTGAACCGGAAGACGGCCAAGTACGGATACGAGTAATAAAGGCTGGGATCTGCCACAGCGACATCATGGCCTTTAAGGGCGAGCATCCGTATCGCGTGCCGCCGGTAATCACCGGCCACGAGGCAGCTGGCGAAGTCGACGCAGTGGGAGAAGGAGTTACCTCCCTGGCGGTGGGAGATCGGATTGCCATAGAGCCGCACGCCGGCTGCGGGCAGTGTGATGGCTGCCGCCGAGGCTTCTACCATATCTGCAGCAATAAAAAATTGATAGGCGTGGGCTCGTGGATCGGGGTCTTTGCCGAATTTGTGGTAGCGGACGAGTCTATGTGCCACCGGATGCCTGAGGGGATGGATTACGAAACCGCTGCCCTGCTTGAGCCTTACTGCGTGGGGCTGCATGCCGCCAGCCTGGCAGACATCAAAGCGGGTGATGGGGTGGCGATTATAGGTTGCGGTACTATCGGTATGATGACACTCACGGCCGTGCGCCAGTGCAAGCCGGGAACGGTGATCATCTCGGATCTTTCAGCTGCCAAACGCGAAATGGCACTTTCCATGGGCGCCAGCGACGCTGTGAACCCAGCCGAAACGGATCCGGTGGCCTTTGTACGGAATTGCACCAACGGATACGGAGCGGATATCACCTGTGTGACGGCCCCCATCAAACCGGTCATCAATCAGGCGCTGCAGATGACCCGGCGTAAAGGCAAGGTTATTATGATAGCTACACTTCCCGGAGACACCGAAATAACCACGGGTGAAATACAGATGCATGAACGGGTGATCATGGGAAGCGCAATGTATAACCGCAACGACTATGAAACGGCCATGGGTCAATGGCAGCAGGGCAAGCTGGACCATTTGAAAAAGATTATCTCACACCGCATCGGGCTGCCGGAGGCACCGCAGCTGATTGCCGAGATGGCCGGCGGCAAAGGTGGCGAAGCGATAAAGAACATGATCAGCTTCGACTGAGCCGGAGATGAATGATGTTGTCGGAAGTTTTTTACCGACGACATTGACTATGCAAATTCAATGTGAGGCATCGATCGTTATGGAACCATTAAAGAAAGTATTCAATGGCATTAACAAGGCGCTGATCATTGTCATGGCATCATTTCTGCTCGTGGCGATGGTGGTTATCGGTTACCAGGTTTTCACCCGTTACGTCCTCAATTTCACTTCCCCCTGGTCCGAAGAGCTGGCCCGCTATTGCAACATCTGGATTACCATGCTGGGCATCGGGGTTGTCTTGCGGCGCGGGGAGCATATCTAGCTCGATTATCTGGAATCCTTCGTAACGGAAAAGGGGATGCTGAAAGCACGTTTGCTTCTGGAGGTGATCAGTACCACAATAACCTCGATTTTTCTTGCCTTTTTGCTCTATGGCGGTATTGGAATCCTCAAAGCAGCAAACCGTCAAACAGCGCCGGGATTAAAAATTTCTTTGTTTTTCATCTATATCGCCATTCCGATAGGCTGTTTATTCGCTCTGTTTTTTATCATCGAGCGAATTATTGGCGGCGTTGCCAATGCAGGGAGGAAAGCCAAATGACAGTCATTCTCTTGATATCGCTATTTTTGTTCATGGCTCTGCTTGGTATCCCAATAGCCGTCTCATTGGGCATGACTAGCTTTCTACTGCTCTATTTTGAGCTGAAGGTGCCGCTGACAGTTATGGCCCAGCGGATGTTTTCCGGAGTGGATTCGTTCCCCCTCATGGCCATCCCCTTTTTCGTATTGGCTGGGGCAGCCATGAACACCGGCGGCATAACCAGACGTATCGTTGATTTTTCCAATTCGATCATCGGGCAATTTCGGGGCGGCCTGGCTCTGATCAACATCCTGGCCAGCATGTTTTTTGGCGGCGTATCCGGTTCTGCCGTGGCCGATACCAGCGCCGTGGGCGGAGTCCTGATTCCATCGATGATCAAGGAAAAATATGAACGGGGATTTGCAGCGGCGGTAACCGCCTTTTCCAGCGGCCTGGGTCCAATCATTCCTCCCAGTATCACCATGGTCGTATACGGCATCATTACCGGCACCTCGGTGAGCAAGCTTTTCGTCGCCGGTGCTGTTCCCGGCTTTTTGTTCGGTTTTGGTCTGTTGATCTTTACCTATATCATCGCAGTCCGGCGCAACTACCCGCGGCACGATCCCGTGCCCCTGTCCGTGGTATGGAAAACCTTCCTGCAGGTCTTCTGGGCATTGCTGATGCCGGTGATCATTATCGGCGGGATTTTGTCGGGTATTTTCACCGTAACCGAGGCCGCAGCCATAGCAGCCATCTATTCATTATTCGTCGGTATCGTTGTTTTCAGAGAAATCAACAGCCTCGCGAAGATTTATCAGATCCTCGCCGATTCGTCGGTACTGGTCGCCGCTATAATGTTTCTAATCGCCGCCGCCAAACTTTATTCCTGGCTGCTGGTGGTGGCCCATGTCCCTCAGATTGTTACCGATTTTATTTTCAGTCTTACCAAGGATCCTTTAATGATCCTCATGCTGGTCAATGTGTTCATGCTCATCATCGGCATGTTTATAGAGGCCAATGCCGCCTTGATCATTTTCGTACCGATATTGTTCCCGGTGGCTATGAAAGTAGGTATTGACCCCATTCACTTGGGCATTGTTCTCGTGTTCAACCTCTGTTTGGGGCTTGTGACTCCGCCAGTGGGATTATGCCTCAGTCTGGCTTCCCAATTTGCCGAAGTGCCGCTGCACCGAACATTCAAAGCGGCCATTCCGTTTTTTATCGTCGGGTTCGGCGTGCTTCTTTTGATCACCTACCTTCCTCAGATAGTGCTGATTCTGCCGCAAATGCTATTCAATTGATATCTGAAATAGGTGGATTAGGAAAGAATGGAGATATAACATGTTCAGTTTAACCAATAAAAAGGCGATCGTTACCGGGGCGGCCGCTCCAAGGGGCATCGGCAGAGCCATTGCCCTGGCGTTTGCTCGTCAAGGTGCCGATATTGCTATCTGCGATATCGACCTCAAGGGTGTTGAAAGGCTGGCCAAAGTAATTCGAGAAATTGGCCGTGAAGCATTAGCATATAAAGTAGATGTGACCCAAGCTGCTGAAATTGCAGAAATGGTCGATGACCTTAACAAACGCTGGGGTCGTGTGGATATTCTTGTCAACAATGCCGGTATCACTCAACGCTCTAAGGTCATCGACATGAGTGAAGCCGATTGGGATCAGGTGATCGCTGTTAATTTGAAAGGCACCTTCCTGTTCACTAAAGCCCTATTACCCGGCATGATTGCCCAAAAGTACGGACGAATCATCAATCTGGGCTCAGTTTCCGGAAAACGGGGGGGCGGTGTCTTCGGTGGCGCCCACTACTCGGCCGCCAAGGCGGGTGTGCAGGTTTTTGCCAAGGCTTTGGCGCGGGAGGTCAGCTCCGAAGGCATTACCGTCAATTCGGTTGCACCCGGACTGATTGCAACCGATATCCGTGGCGGTTTGGAAAGCCCCGAGGAACAGACTCGCATGTCCGTCGATATCCCCTGCCGTCGCATGGGGACTGCGGAAGAGGTTGCAGCCGCTGTCTGTTTTCTCGCATCCGACGAAGCCGCCTATATTACCGGGGAGGAGATCGATATCAATGGCGGCTCTCATATGGATTAATCAGGGTGAACGCTTATAACGAGGAGAATGATGAATAATCAAATACTTATCAGCACTGCAGCTTTTGACGGCTACAATTTAGCCACTGCTATTGAGGAAATCGCAACCGTGGGTGCCGACGGGGTGGAGGTCGCATTTATCGAAGGCTACACCGAGCCCTTTACCGAAGAAGACTTCAACCAGACACATGCCGACGAAATCCTGTCCCATTTGAAAAAACATGGCATACCCTGCCGCTCCTTTTCAGCCCATATGGATTTGACAAAGGAAAACGGGGTAGAGATTTTCAAACACCGGATGATTTTTGCGCGCATGCTGGGCGCCGATACCATTGTTACCAATGCAGCCCCGCTTGCCAAAAAAGAGGAGTTCTTATCAAACATCATCCAGTTGGGCCAAGCCGCCAAAACTATAGGTATCAAGATAGGACTCGAAAACCCCGGCGATGGCAAAGCCAATGTGATTGATACGGCAAGCCAGGCCGGCCCGGTGATCGATGAAATAGCTATGGAAACGGTCGGACTCAACTATGACTTCGGCAACCTGATCTCACACTGCTTCGAGAAAGTCAAACCGGAGGAGGATTACCGTCTTGCCCTACCCCAAACCAACCATTATCATGTGAAAGACGTGGTTCGACAGGGCGGCGGTTGGGGGTTCTGCCCCATCGGCGAAGGTATGATCGATTATAAGGAAATTCTTTCTGCCATTGCCGGTGATCCACGTCCACTGCCGGTCTCGCTGGAAATTCCACTCCGGCTGGCAAGGGCTGCAGATGCCAGCCCTATCCGTGCCGATAAACGGGCGGATCTAGATTTCATTCGGCAGGTATTGAAACGGTCAATGGATTTCGTTCGTCAAGCACTAGCTGCCTGACGCCTAAGGAGGAAGGACGTTGAGCGTTGCCATTGGCTGTATAATGCACCCTAATAAAAAGAGTGCGTTTACTAGTGAAGAGGCACAATAAGGGAACATTTACTGAGATAGGCAGCACCGGCCCATCTGCAATAGGACTGATGCTACCGCAGATTTAAAGGGGGGTAGTCATGCAGAGAATTATCAATGATCCGAATCAGGTAGTAGAGGATATGCTTAAGGGATTTATCAAATGCCATCAGGATCTGATCGCTCCGACCAGCAACCCACGCGTGCTCAAGTACAAGGCGGCACCGATTGCCGACAAGGTAGGGGTC
>JBAVYC010000927.1:0-2959 GCA_049698595.1 Desulfobacterales bacterium
TTTAAGCGCAGCACCTTGCCAAGATGACCGTCAAAATTTTGGGCCGGTGTAAGTTTCTGGCGGTCTCCGGAGGTGATGAACATTTTACCGTCGGGGCCGAACGCGATGCGATGGCTGTAATGTCCTTTTCCAGTAACTTTTGGCTCCTGAACCCACAGTTTTTCCACTGAAGCGAGTTTGAGCGGGCTGTTTTTTAGATCGAGCTTTGCACGGACCACCACCGCACCGATTGTGGCGTTATCATCCGCGCGTTCGGCATAAGACAAATAGACCCAGGAATTGCGTTCAAAATCAGGATGCAGCACCACATCGCCCAGGCCGCCTTGACCGCCATAGGCAACTTTCCACAAACCCTGAACTTCTGTTTTCGATCCGTCGTTGGTAACATGCCACAGGACTCCTCTTTTCTCGGTAACCAAAAGAGTGCCATCGGGCAGAAAAGTCATGGCCCAGGGTTCATCGAAAGTAGCGACCCGCGCAGCCGCAAGTTCGGTGCCCTTCGTACCCTCAATTGGAAAGGCTCCGGCTACAACCGGTACAGCAATTGTAATGATAATCAGCAATAGGATAATCAAGCGCATAGGTGTGAATCCTTTTTCTGTTTTTTCCAATGGGATGGCGTACTCCGATTCGTTGTGGATCGGGATCATCTTTCCTATGTTGAAAAGCCTTGTGCTCCGGTTCACCCGGCGCCGCGGCGTAAAGTATAGACTTTGGGTTTAAGGCGACCGCCTTCTTCGGCCACATGAGTCACAAGTTCGGCGATCTCCTGCTCGTCCCGCGGCAGATGCACGACCTTCGGCCGCCAAACCACGTTCCCGGCCCAGCTTTTGAGAATCTCCATCTGCAACCTTTCTGAAACTATTTACCAAACCAAGCCTGTTATCCTGTCAATAATTTAATTCTCAATTTAAAGTCAAGAGCTCATTTGGACCATTCTATGAAGCGATGGGGTTGAAATAGAGGGACGTCCGTTATATATTTACATTTTAACAAAATTCTAAGTTGCGATACTTGATATGATATTAGAAAGTTATAAACTTTATCATTATTGCCGCAGAAATTATCAGCAATATGTCTGAAAAGGGGTGACCTTGGGTCGAAGGCCGGAACTGGTTGGCGGTGGATTGATAAGAAGTCTGGGGGGCTGGTCGGAAGTTTTAGCACTTAGAGGCCGTGGCGAAAAAAAAAGATCTGACCAACGAATTTTAGGCGATAGTGAGTTTGTTCAAGACGTCATATCCGGGCTGGATGATCTGGTAAAAAAGAACCTGAGACTTCCGATCTATGAATTGAATTGTCAATTTTTGGGTATCTAAGATGTCCCTGCTTGACTGTCAAGCCGTAAGTCTAATTCCTTAATTGAATCGGGAAGAAACAAGGATTCTCAATTCAATTATGAAAGCCCGGCCGTACAATTCTATTGACATAACTTCAAACAAACATTATTATTGTGGCAGATTGAATCATTATGATGCTAATTGCCTCAATAGTTCGATGATAGGAGGTTATGATGGCCACTATTTCTGTAAGAATAGACAAAGACCTGGCGCTTCAAGCGGAGCGCGAGGCCAGAATTCAGAATAGATCAAATGCCAAACAGATAGAGTACTGGGCAAAAATAGGCAAAGCGATATCGTCCAAATTAAGTATTGCAGATGTTTTTGCCGTGTCTCAAGGCATAAAAACGATTAAATTGGAGGTAACCCCCGCTGTTCAATCGATTCCAGTTAACTCAGACGACATATTTAATGATCTTGAAAACGACAGGGCCAAAGGACTTCTTGCTAAAAATGTAACCTCTGCCAGAATATACTATGAGGCCAGCGTTGAACATCCCGGCTACCTTGATCGGGTGAATTCTGTCACAAAAAAAAGACAGACTGGTACCTTTGAAAACGGTGAATTTAAGGCGCTCTGATGGCCCCTCCAAGACAACTTTGGGTGTTAGCCGGCGGGAATGGCGCAGGCAAGACGACATTCTACAATCTGTATTTTGCCAAATACGGCATCAAGTTTGTGAATGCAGATTTGATAGCTAAAGATATCGATCTGGAGAATCCGGAAGGCTTTAGCTATCACGCTGCAACCGTGGCCGCTAAAATCAGAGAAGACCTGATTTCGCAAGGAGTTTCTTTTTGTTTTGAAACGGTTTTTTCTCATGAATCAAAGATCGACTTTATGGCCCGGGCAAAGGCGAACGGCTATAAAATCATCCTTGTATATATTCATTTGTTGGATTCAAGCTTGAATGAAGCCAGAGTCAAACAGCGTGTCTCGGAGGGAGGGCATGACGTCCCAACTGAAAAGATTCACTCTCGGATACCCAGAACGATGAAACATATTAAAGCAGTTTTATCTATTGTCGATGAGGCGAGAATCTTGGATAATTCCTCAAAGGGCGATCCATTTCGACAAATCATTGTGATGAAGACTGGAAACTATGAAGCAAAAGTAGATCCCTTACCGGATTGGGCAGGGGATTTGCTTTCCGCCTAACGAAAAGAAAGCACCCGGCTGATGGTGTCATTGATATCTTCCACCTTAACCAAACTTTAAAACCAATCCTCAATTTTTAGGCCTTCAATTCGTCCAAATTCCTTTTGGTTGTGGGTAATCAGGATCGTGTTATTGGCCAATGCGGTTGCCGCGATTAAAACGTCATAGGGTCCGATCGGAAGGCCCTGTTTTTCTAATTCTACGCGGATTTGAGCGGCGGACCTTGATTCAGCTATACCAAAAGGTAGAATATTGACAAGTGCCGTGATTTCCTGAAGTTGAGATTTTCTTTTGTTCGGAGATGTTGATTTGGCGATGCCTACTTCAAGTTCAAACAGCACAACGGCGGGAATGGCTAGTTCACTGGGCGATTGTGCCAGCATATGTTTGGAGACGTCACCCAACCCCTTGAAAAAGTATATCAATGTATTGGTGTCTAAAACATACCTCATATTGACTC
>JBAVYC010000928.1:0-3074 GCA_049698595.1 Desulfobacterales bacterium
GAATCGCCAAATCCGAAGTCGGCGAATATTGGGGCGCTCAGTTTAAACGCGCCGGTTTTGATGCGCTCATCGTCGAAGGCCGATCGGACAGGCCTGTTTATCTTTGGATTCACAACGGCAAAGCTGAGATTAAAGACGCCGCCCATCTTTGGGGTCTGAACACAAAGGAGACCCAGGAATCCATCCGTTCCGAGCTGGCCGATACCAAAATTCGGGCTGCCATGATCGGTCCGGGGGGTGAAAACATGGTCAAATACGCCTGCCTGATGCACGGACCTTTTGATGCCGCCGGCCGTGGCGGCATGGGTGCGGTCATGGGTTCCAAGAACTTGAAGGCCGTGGCGGTAAGGGGCGATAAAATGCCGCCGGCCGCCGATAAAGACGGCGTAAAAAAGATGGTCGACTGGCTTAAGGCAAACAAGGAGCTTTACAAGGCGTTTTCAGTTTTCGGCACCGGGACCGCCATGGCCCGTTTTGAACAATTGGGCAACCTGCCCATCAGGAATTTTCGCGACAGCGCCTTTCCGGACGCTGACAAGATTGGTGCGGTCACCCTGAAAGAGACGATCGGTGTCGGGATGGATGGCTGCTTTGCCTGCCCGGTCCGTTGCAAAAAAATGGTAGCGTGTGAGGCGCCGTATCAGGTGGACCGTGCCTACGGGGGGCCGGAGTATGAAACCATGGCGGCGCTGGGTTCGGCCTGCGGTGTCGATGATCTGAATGCCATCGCCAAGGCAAGTGAATTGTGCAATGCCTATTCCCTTGACAGCATTTCTACCGGCCTGAGCATCGCCTTCGCCATGGAATGTTTTGAGAACGGGTTTTTGACATCTGCTGACACCGGGGGTATCGACCTGAAATTCGGTAACGCCGCTGCAATGCTCAAAATGATCGAGCTTATTGCCCGTCGCGAGGGCATCGGCGATCTGCTCGCAGAAGGTGCGGCCCGCATCGCTCAAAAAATCGGTCATGGAACCGATGCTTTTGCCGTACAGGTAAAAAAATTGGAACTGCCGATGCATGATCCCAGAATCAGCAAAGCACTTGGTCTTGGCTATATGGTCAATCCTCATGGTGCAGATCACATGGACAGCCTGATTGATATTTTTTATTGTGAGATGACCGAGCAGCCCAATGTCGTTGTCGCCGACGCCCTCCCGCTGGGGTTCGAACCGGCACCCTACCCCGACATCGGGCCGCGTAAAGTGGCCTTGTTTAAGGTGATGCAAACCAAACGGTTTATCGCCGACTCCCTGGTACTTTGTCTCTTACTGCCCTACTCCTACACCCAGTATGCAGAACTCACAGCAGCGGTGACTGGCTGGAACACCAGTGTCATGGAGCAATACCGGACGGCTGAACGTATCATCACGATGTGCCGGCTGTTCAACATCCGCGAAGGATTTTCAGCAGAAGATGACCGGCTTCCGGCCCGGTTTTTCCAGCCGACAAAAGACGGCGCCTTGTCTGACACCTCCCTGGATTATGAAGAAATGGAAAAAGCAAAATATTATTATTACCATCTGATGGGATGGGATGATAAGGGCAATCCGATGCCCCAAAAACTTGAAGAGCTGGGTATTGATCATTTGGCTGCATAGTAAATGAGTATACAATTCAAATTACCAAAACTGTTGCAGGAGAAAACCGATGGTGCGGTGCTGATCGAGGTTCGGGGCGGCAGCGTTCAGGAGTGTATTGCAGACTTGATCCACCGCTATCCAGGCCTTGAAGGAAGGATACTGGATGGAGAGGATAGGCTATTATTGAAATGGATGGTCTACATCAACGATCAAAACGCCGCCGCATCCATTGAATTATCTTACCCTGTCAAGGACGGGGATATCATTACTTTACTGCCGATGGTGGCCGGTGGTTAACGGCATTTCAGTGAAGTATCATTCCGGCTCGAGCAACGCCTTGATCGCTTCAATTTTATCTTTGACGCCGGCATATCCTTCTTCGATGGTGTGATCAACCTGGTCGAAGTCCAGCATCTTCAGCTGCCCGAGGTGCGGCTGGATTAATATGTCCGGTGGCTCCACCGCAAGGTTGATGCGGGTGATCAACTCCTGCATGATGTTGATCGAGGTCATGACCGTCTCGATGATATCCGGCGTCGACGATTCCCTTCCCAGAATTTCATTGATTCTACCCGTGAAGTTGATTCCGGCGGTTTCATAATAATCCGACAGTTTTTCAAACAGCTCACTTTTATATGCTTGCGGATGGTCGGTTTTCTTCGCCGCGCGTCGGTTCTGCCGCATCCGTTTGGTGCGTGAGACAACCCCGCTGTTGAGGTCAACGGCGATCACAACATCGGCTTCCAGAGCCCTGGCGACACCCACCGGTACGGGGTCCACCAGGCCGCCGTCCACGAGCCAGCGGTCCTTGACTTTCACAGGGGCAAAGAGCCCCGGTATGGACATGGTCGCCCTGAGGGCGTTAAGGATGCTGCCGGATTTCAGAACGACCTTTTTACCGGTTGCGAGGTCGGTGGCCACCATCATGAGCGGGATTTTCAGGTCTGAAAAATCCGCCGCATCGGCGTGCATGGAATAAAGCTCCTTCAATCGTTTGGTGCCGTTCAGGAGGCCCGAGCGCGGGAACACGACATCAAAATACGAAAAGACCTTTTTGCCGTCCATCCTCAGAACGAACTCTTTGAGGCTCTTGAATCCGCCACTGGCATAGATGGCAGCGACATAGGAGCCGATGCTGCACCCGGCGATGTAATCGATGGGGATTTTCTCTTCTTCCAGCGCTTCAATGACCCCGATATGGGCCCAGCCGCGCGAAGACCCGCTGCCGAGCACCAGGGCGACGGTCTTTCTCGATGGCATGGATTACTCCTGAAATAGGGTTGTTTCTGAATGTTCCCATGGCCGACGACACACAATTTTTTTCTAAATAATGGCAATTGCCTCAATTTCCACAATTAATTCCGGATTGGCCAGGGCGGCCACCTCAACACAAGATCGTGCCGGCGGATCTTTCTCAAAATAGGACTTATAGACTTCGTTCATTGCCTGGAAATCCTTCATGTCGGTAATGAACACCAGACATTTGATAAT
>JBAVYC010000929.1:0-5296 GCA_049698595.1 Desulfobacterales bacterium
TGTTGAACGAAGCTCAGACGTATATGAACCTTTCGCCCTGGATTGCGATTTTTCCGGGTCTGGCCATCGCCTGGGCGGTGCTGGGATTCAATCTGCTGGGAGATGGGCTGCGGGATACGTTGGATCCGAAGATGGTTAGGGCGCGGTGACGGGTTGCGGGATGCGGGTTGTGGGTTGTGGGTTGCGTGTTGTGAGTTGGGGGTTGTGGGATAGAGCATGGCGCATAGGGCAAAGAGCATAGAGTAAGACGTCGCTCAATGGAAGGTGCAGGAAGATCAAAGGGATTGCAGGAAGGATCTATCCATGCGATCTGATATCCAGCATCTGCAATCTGTCTTCTGTCCTCTGATATTAAGTTTCGGGAGGCGTATTGTGAGTTGCGGGTTGTGGGTTGCGGGTTGGGGGTAAAAAGGGCAGAAGGCGGGGGGCATAGGGCGAAAGGCACAACATTAAATTATTATTTGCACCAGACAAACTGTGAAAAGTTTACTGAAAAGAATAACATCGAACATCGACCGTTTGACGTTCGATATTCAGCATAGATTACACTTTTAAGGGATAGATCATGATACCGGAAGATATTATAGACAAAGTTTTGGATGCCGTTGACTCCGACGAATTAATTTCTTTGACTAAAGATCTTGTTAAGATTAACTCCGTCTGGGACCCGGTCGACGGAACCAGTGAGCAGGTCGCAGCGGAGCATGTGGCTCGCTGGGCGGACAGGCAGGGATTTGAGGTGCAGCTCGAGGAAGTTGTAGCGGCCAGACCGAATGTGATTGTCACTTGGACCGCCGACCCTGGACAGCGAACCCTGATGTTTGAGGGACACACCGATGTGGTGACGCCGGGGGACCTATCCGCATGGCGTTATGATCCCTTTGGTGCTGAAGTTGTAGGGCGGCGCATGTATGGTCGCGGAACCAACGACACCAAAGGGAACCTGGCGGCAATGCTCACCGCCATGGCCGCATTGAAACGATCCGGCGTCAAACTCTCCGGAACCATCATCGGTGGGGTCCTGTGCGACGAAGAGGATCAGATGCTGGGGGTCAGGAATTTTATCGAACGGGGTCATGCCGACACGATTACCGGGGCAATTATCTGTGAACCCCAGGATGGTTTGATCTGTACCACTCAGAAGGGCGCTCTGAGGGCCCAATTTATGATCAGGGGCCGTATGAGCCACGGTGCCATGCCGCTCTCGGGTCTGAACACCGCTCCGGCAGTAGCAAAATTGATAAACGATCTGCAGGACCTGGAACTTGGGGCGGTGGAACATTCGGGCCGGGATGAACATCTGGGCTGGCCCAGTTTCACACCGACGGTTATCCAGGCCCCGGCCGGCGGTGCACCCCAATTGAATGTCATGCCCGGAGAAGCCCGGGTGCTGGTCGATATCCGAACGATACCGGGTCAATCCCATCCGGACATAAAATCCAAACTAAGCGCCCTGGCGACCAATATTGAAAGTCAAACTCGCGCGGACTATGAAAAATACGACCGGGTGCTAAGTCTGGATCGAAAACATGATCTTAACGTCACGGTCGAAATTCTTACCGACCGGCCCTGTACCTTGACGGATATTAACGATCCGGTGGTCGCCGCGGCCGACTGGGCTACCCGCAAGATAAGCGGTGCGGAACCAACCTATGCCGGCGTTCCCGGGGCCACGGATGGAACCTTTTTATGGGCTTTAAAGAATATTCCCATCGTAACCATGGGTGCCGGTGACCGCCAGGTGCCCCATCAGGTGGACGAGTGGGTCGACCTGGATCAGCTCATCGAAACCGCTAAAATTTATGCACTGGCTGCGCTCTGCTATTTATGGCCGATGGACGCTGATTGAATTGATAAAGTTGATTGGAATGATTGGTTAAATAAGTTGATAAGGTTGATGGGGTTATTGAGTTGATTCTGTCGATGGGTTGGATATATTAAAAAATAATGGCTCCTGGTTGCCGGCCTAATGCGATGGTGTCGGTTTGAGATAAAATGGATATCACCCTTTAAACTTAATCAACTAATCAACCTTTCAACGATGTTTGCATTTTAGACATTCTTTTTTTATATGAGCACCAGACTTCTTGAAATAGAGAACCTATCTGTTCACTTCCACACTCCCGAGGGAGTTGCCCGGGCAGTGGAAGGGGTCAGTTTCCATCTGATGGCCGGTGAAACCATCGGGCTGGTAGGAGAATCGGGTTGCGGCAAAAGTGTCACTTCGCTGAGCATTCTGGGATTGATCCCGTCACCGCCGGGCCGTATTGAATCTGGGAAAATCATGTTTAGCCGTCAAAATCTGCTGGATCTTGACCACGAAAGATTGCGCCAAATTCGTGGCCGGCAGATTTCGATGATATTTCAGGAGCCGATGACCTCGCTCAACCCGGTGCTGCCCATTGGCCGTCAGGTCGCCGAACCGCTGATGATCCACCAGGGTCTTAGTAAAACCGAGGCCTTTGAAAAAGCTGCTGACTGGTTGGACTATGTCAAGATACCGGCTGCCGCCAAACGGCTGAATGATTATCCGCACCAGCTTTCCGGCGGGATGCGTCAGCGGGTAATGATCGCCATGGCCATGGTTTGCGGTCCGGAATTATTGATTGCCGACGAACCGACCACCGCGCTGGATGTCACGATTCAAGCCCAGATCCTGTCTCTGATGAACCGTCTTAAAGCTGAGTTGGCGATGTCAATGCTGCTGATCACCCACGACCTTGGGGTTGTCGCTCAGATGGCCGCGCGGGTGGTCGTCATGTATGCCGGTCAGGTCGTCGAAGCGGCGAGCGTCACGGATATATTCGACCGGCCGTTCCATCCCTACACCCAAGGGTTGCTCAAATCGATACCCCCGCCAGGCGGCCGCCTTAAAAGCCGGATCAAACGGTTAAGCGAAATTCCGGGAACCGTACCCGTGCTTACAGATATTGTCGTTGGCTGCAAATTTGCCGAACGCTGTCTGCACACCTTTGATCTTTGCCTGGAGCGACAACCGGAGTTATTGCGAATACGGGAAGGACACCGGGCCCGCTGCTGGTTGAAAGAACATCCGGAACACAGGAGGGACAATGTCTGACTCTCCTTTGTTGAACATTGTCGATCTGGTCAAACACTTCCCCCTGGGCGGCGGCATCCTGGCCAAACCCAAAAACTGGGTTAAAGCTGTTGACGGCGTTTCGTTTGCCGTATCGCGCGGTGAAAGTTTCGGGTTGGTGGGGGAATCCGGCTGCGGTAAAACGACACTTGGCCGATTGATCCTTCGGTTGATCGAACCTACCAGCGGTCGTATTGAATTTGATGGGCAAAATATCGGTCTCCTAAACGCCACTGAAATGATGCCCCTGCGACGGCGGATGCAAATCATTTTTCAGGATCCCTATTCCAGCCTTGATCCGCGCATGAAAATCGATGCCATCGTCACCGAGCCGTTAAGGGCCATCCAGTCATTGACACGATATCAACGCCGGGAAGCGGCAGCGGAGCTTTTGGAAAAAGTGGGGCTTCGCAAAGGCGATCTGAACAAATATCCCCATGAATTCTCCGGCGGCCAGCGACAGAGGATCGGAATTGCGCGTTCCTTATGTGTGCGCCCGGAATTAATCGTAGCCGATGAACCGGTCAGCGCCCTTGACGTCTCTATCCAGGCTCAAGTGATTAACTTGCTGGATGACCTGAAAGAAGAATTCAATCTATCTTATGTTTTCATTTCCCACGATTTGAGCGTTGTCGAACATATCTGCGACCGGATTGCGGTGATGTATCTGGGCACGGTTGTCGAGCTGGCCACAACCGAGAAATTCTGCATCTCTCCGCGTCATCCCTATACCCGGGCATTGCTGTTGGCGGTACCCTTGCCGGATCCGCATCGCAAGACGGAACCCTTCGCCATAGAAGGTGATGTACCCAGCCCCATTGATCCGCCGACGGGATGCGCCTTCCACCCCAGGTGTCCATACAGTTTTGACCAATGTTCGCAACAAAAGCCGCCCCTGGCCGAAGCTGTTGCCGGTCATTTTGTGGCCTGCTGGCTAAACGAGAGCCGAGGAATGACGGAGGACGAATGAAGATCGGCGAACGATTTTCGGAATGTCGAATGACTGAGGAATGACGATTCAAAAAGGGGGTAGATTAATGAAAGTAGCCGTTGTGGGTGCAGGCGCCATGGGCAGCCTCTTTGGCGCCATGCTGGCCGAAGCCGGAAATGAAGTCTGGCTCTACGATGTGTGGCTCGACCATGTCCAAACCATTAACCAAACCGGGTTGCGAATTGAGCGGGAAGGCAACACCCGCACGATAAAAGTCATGGCAACCGCCGATCCGCAGCAGATCGGCCGGGCTGAACTGGTCATTATATTCGTAAAAGCATCCCGGACGAACTCAGCGGCTGAAACTGCGCAAGTCATCGCCGGTTCGGACGGGTCGGTGATGACCCTGCAAAACGGAATGGGCAACGCTGATATCATTGCCGAATTTATCGACCCGGAACAAATACTGGCCGGAACGACTTCCCATGGGGCCACTTTGCTCGGTCCGGGGAGTATCCGGCATGCCGGTCGCGGGCCGACAACCATTGGCGCTTGGTCTCAAACTGAAGCCGGACGGCAGCGTGCCGGGCAATTGGCCGAATTTTTCAGTCGGGCGGGCATCGAGACCGAATCCGTGGCAGATGTGCGCAGTGTGGTTTGGAACAAGCTTCTGATCAATATCGGCATTAACGCCATCACGGCTCTGACCCACATTAAAAACGGTCAAATCCTTGATTTGGAGATTACGCGGGAACTCAGCCGGACCGCAGTTATGGAAGCCATCAACGTCGCCCAGGCCGGGAACGTCGAGGTTCTAGATGATGCGCTAGATCGTGTTTTCAAAGTGGCCGAAGCCACCGCCGTCAATCGGTCATCCATGGGACAGGATGTGGACAACCGGCGACCGACGGAAATTGCAGCGATCAACGGGTTTATTGTACGCGAGGCCAAACGTCTCGGTCTGGAGGCGCCGGTCAATTTTGCCTTGACAGCGCTGGTTGAGACTTTACAATTCCACTACCAATAAGGTTACCGTGTTCAGGTTGCAGGTTGCAGGTTGCAGGTTGCGGGTTGGGGGTTGCGGGCAAAAGGGGCATAGGGCAGAAAGCATGGGCATGAAGAAGAATTCGGCCTCCGGCCCATAGGGGCCAAGCCTATACCCCGGTGGGAAGTCGGAATGCGGAAGTCGGAAAAAAGGACTCCGGGTTGCGGGTTTTCCGCCTCTGCCTTCTGACATTTCTTATGAAATTATATCGCCAGTGACTTAA
>JBAVYC010000930.1:0-1727 GCA_049698595.1 Desulfobacterales bacterium
GAGCCATTGCTGATTCTGCCCTCTTTATCCGAAAAAATGCAGACCAAAGTTGACCCTAAAATTGCTTATGCCTATTTCGGCAATTCAAACGTGCCTGTATTCCTGGCACAGCCTTGATACGTGCCTGGCATTATCGGCTTGCCACGCGCGATGCTCTCGAATTTTCCAGTTCCCGTGATGCCTTTCCACTTACCGGTGCCGTATAGGAACTTCACAGTAGCATTCTTCCCACCGGAGACCTCCACGAAAAAATAGTCTCCATCTGGATCCATGAACTTGGTGTGACCAGACCGTTTCATTTTGCCATTCACAATCTGTATGATTTGCACGCTATTAAAGCTGCAATTATCGAAAACTTTGTTCTCATGATTGCTCCGGGCGATACCCTTTAAGTCCATGCTCAAGATTGTCAGTTCTTTGCTCTGTGACAGCATTGTGAACGTCCCAGAGCTGCAGGCCGTGATGTCATAAGGTGTCTCCGCTTGGGCAACCGGAATGTGTATGACCAAACCAAAAACAATGGCAACCACCACGCTCACAGCGGGGGCAAGCCACCTACTACTCCTTTTGATATAAAACATAGCATACCTCCTTGTTTTTAATCCTGGGATACTTCCTAATCTCCTGCAAAATCACCGCATACCTCTCTCCAGAAGGATGGGGCTATCCACGTAAGGCTATTTTTCAAAAACCTTTGGTGCCTATAAAGATAAATATGATTGATATTTTAAGCTCCCAACAGGAAATAGTAACCCCTGTCAGAAGCAAGGCTGGCATATTTTGAGGGGTTTCTCCATTGAATCTTTACCTGATTATTAGGTTAAAGTTTACGGGAAACCAGCGGCTATTTCAGTGAAAAAGGCAAATCAGAAGTCGAAGGGTTGCTCAGCTCAACAGGTGAATATGAATAGTAGAGAGAATTGATAATGAAATTGAACTTTAAGTGATCATATTATTAACATGCTAATATTTTAAAATACAGTTTAATGTCAAGAAAAATCCATTTATGTGGCTGCAATTTGGGATTTAAGAAATTACATATACCTTGATAATCATCTAAAAGGCACCTCCCCATCGCAAAAAAGTTTGCGATTTGTTATGGTGGATTAACCCCAATATTAGCCCCCCAAACCAAAGGAGGTGCCGAATGCAACTATACGCAGGTTTAGATCTTCATTCAAGAAATACTTACATCGGTATCATGGACAAAGAATTCAAACGAGTCTTTAATAAACGAGTTGCCAACAAACTGCCGCTGATATTAGCGACCTTAAAACCTTTTCAGAATCAATTGAAAGGAATTGTCGTTGAATCCACTTTCAATTGGTACTGGTTAATCGACGGTCTGATGGATGCCGGCTATCACTGTATGCATCTGGCTAACCCAGCTGCCATGAAGCAATACGAGGGAATCAAGCACACCGACGATCAACACGACGCATTCTTTCTAGCTCAGATGCTGATTTTGGGTATTTTACCCCAAGGTTACATCTACCCCAAAGAAGATCGTCCCGTGCGTGATCTGGCACGCAAGCGGCTGTTCCTGGTTCGCCACAAGACTTCTCATATCCTCAGCCTGCAGTCGTTAATTGCGCGCTGCAGTGGCCAGAGAGTCAGCGCCAATGAAATCAGAAAGTTTACCGTCGAAGACTTACAGCAGATATTAGAACAAGAGTATATTGTTCTCTCCGCGCAGGCTAATTTAGACACGATTGTGTTTTTAAAGC
>JBAVYC010000931.1:0-2596 GCA_049698595.1 Desulfobacterales bacterium
ATTTCCTGGAAATCCCCAATAGTGAATTCAAAAAATAGGGTCGATTTTTGCCATGTTATTTACCCTGCGGGAAAGCCGGAGAACTTCAGATCCTGTGTTGTCAAGGGATCAAGGTAACCGACTACAATTTCACCCTTGACGCCCCCGCTTGGCGGGATCACACGTCTGATTTTATAAGTTTCGGTGCGCGTCTTGACTCTGAAGCCCTCCGGCTTTTGCAACGTTAGGGTAAGTGCTAAAATTTGGTTATCGGTTTTTAACAGAAATTTCATATGGTAACGGGCTGATTTTGGGACGTGGGATGAGAACCGTTTATATTTATTGTGGTTGGACGAAAATGACGTCACAATAATTTAATTTAAGAGTTACGATGAACGATCGCAGCATTATGAAATCAGAGCCGAAAAGTGCACGGATGGCTACTATAATTTATTCGGGCAGGAAGAGTATTATGGACACAAAAAAATAAGGGATAGCTCGAATGGGCTATCCCTTAAAGAAAGGAAGAGGTGGAAAGAATGAAAATATTTTAAACGCTAAAGGCTTCTTTTAGTGCCGTTATTAAACGCGACTCATGTCTCTCAAATTAATAAAAGTTGAAGATGGCCGCTGGATAAGATGCACGCGCAATAAAGAGAGCCTTTAAACGTTAATATTGCAAAATTCTTGCCAGAAAAGATCGAAAAAAAAACTCTTATATATTTCAAGCGGTTATTTTTATTGACAGGGTCTGAAGGAAATAAAATGAAATAATATTTGTCAAATTTTGGATCAGCGGTGTCAAAAAAATGATGTTTTGCTATTTCTTTTTATTCATTCAAAATACCCGATATTTTCCGGGATAGTTCATTTATACTGAAAGGCTTAAGGATGAATCCATTGCAGCCCAGTTCAATCAATTCTCTAATCTGCTCATCTTTGGCATATCCGCTGGCGATAAGAACTTTCACACTGGCATTGATTTTCTTCAACTGGAGAAAGGCGGTACATCCATTGTATGGCATTTTCATGTCCAATATGACAAGCTTCACTTCTCTTTGATTATTTAGAAAAACTTCAATCGCCTCTTTCCCATCTTTAGCGCCCAACGCTTTGTAACCCAATTTCTGAAGAATTTTTAGACCGACTTCCAAGCATATTGCATCATCATCAGCAAATAGAATAACAGGCTGCTGTTCATAATTTTTTTTCTTATCGGTTTGCATGATAAAATTTACCCCCGGTAAATTAATGCTGCTATATTTTGCGAATATAAACTGCTTCATATGCCAAGGAGCAAAAAGTATACCGCACCATCGCATTGGTCGATTTTTATATATAATTCTGATGGTTATAAATAGGAGATCAGATCTACCCTTTTCGGGATGACATTAAGTGGTAACGGAGGTGACAAAAATTGTTTGCCGAAACTTCACGGAAGAAGATAAGGATAATAATAGGCAGAACAAAAGATTATAGATTTATTGAACTATCGCAAGCTTGCTTGAATCGATGAGTACTGGAAGTAAAATTAGATAGTAAAAAGCGCAAACATTTTTTATTGGAGTCAACCGGCCAGACCCTCTAGTGTGCGGTCATACCCCTCCACAACATTCATATTTTTTCGAGACATGATCCATCTCCTTTGCAGCAGGGATATATCCGTGCACTCAATTCAACAGCCGGAACGTGCTTATAGCAAGCGGATCTGGCTTCTGTTATCTTTTTTTAGTGTGACGTAACTCCCCATCGTTGAGCATACCACTTGTAGATGCGCGCCGGGATGATGCGTAGTTTCTGCGGATTGACAATCCCTGTGTACGGAAACGTCATACCCGCAATATAGCGCGGAGATTTTATCTCCGTTTGGAGTTCTGCACCCTGTATGACTGAAGCGTCAAGGCCCATTGCTTTAAATGTGCGACATTCATGTTCCAATGCTCTGGCCTGTTTATCGTCCATCGCCGTCACCAGGGAGCCGTTTTCCTCGAATTCGCAATCAAGCCCGTGCTCGGCAACCAGCTGCTTGATCAAATTAATACCGTAGAGGCTGATATCAAACGCGTGACGCCCATTTTCGGGGCCGGCCTTTTCAGTATAATGGGACAAACCTGGAAAGTCCGTAGGACAAACCCCAGGCACCCGCGGCGCCAGCAGCGATAGCGCTTAAACTCATCGTATTTCTCCTGTCTTCTATCTACTAGTTTGCTTTACGGCCAGCAAAGATAAATACTCGAAAATAATATTGGCGGCCAGTATGGAGGTGATATCGGAAGAATCATAAGGCGGATTGACTTCAACCAGATCAAATCCGACTAAGTCTAAACCGTGAAGCCCGCGAACGAGTTGCAGCATCTGATGGCTGGTAAAGCCCCCTATTTCCGGCGTGCCGGTTCCCGGTGCAAATGCAGGATCGACGGCATCGATATCAAGAGATACGTATACTTGTCTGTTTCCGATTCTTTCATGAATTCTGCGGATAACGGCCGGAATGCCGATTTCAAAACATTCGTCTATCTCCAGCACTTCGGCGCCAAGTTCTTTGGCCTCATTGATTTCTTGAGGATGAGTGCCGGGCCCACGGATTCCAATTTGAATCCAGGCATTCGTATTAAGC
>JBAVYC010000932.1:0-11599 GCA_049698595.1 Desulfobacterales bacterium
CACCTAGATTGATACCGATGCGAAACTCCATTCTGCGGTATTTTGCCAACTCTGCGTTGCGTGTCTGAATTTCATTTTGCACCGCAACAGCACACTGAACTGCATCAACCACACTGGAAAACTCGGCCAGCACATTATCTCCGGGAGAGTCCACAACCCTGCCCCTGTGCTGTTTGATCAGGGAGGTCATAATTTCACGATAGGCAGCGATAGTTTTTACAGTCGCAGCCTCATCCTCTGCCATGAGACGGCTATACCCAACTGCATCGGCACTAAGAATAGCGGTGAGCTTGCGCTTAAAACCCTCTTGAGTCATGGAAGACGCCCCTTTTTGAGGTTTTAAAACGAAAGTGGTGAGAATTTTTTAGTTTGATAGCAATTTGTTAATATATAAAGAAGCTTAGGCGGTCAAAAGAAGTGAAGGGTCAGATCTTTGATTTTGACATTTTATTTTTCATTAATAATATTCGTCAATATAAAAGATCTGACCCCTCTGACCCCCGGTAGTGTTTATGGACTTCGGGCAGCATCACCGTTTCGAAAGGGGTCAGATATTCATTCAACCATTCCAGCAATTCCCACACATCCGGTTCGAGAAAGAAACAATTGTTACCGAGACGAACGGTGGAATAAGCGAACGCATCCATGCGAATCATTTTAGCAGGGGTTCGTGCCAAATAAATTAGAAAATTTCGAAGCACCTCTTTGGTCTTGGTCGCATTCAAATCCAGGTCGATCTGTTCATAGTCGAAGGTCCTCCACACTTTCTCGCGGGATCCGTCCGACCGTTCAACCATTGTATATGGGGGGCGTGGTTTGCGGGTATACACCTTAGCCAGATCTTCTTCACTGATTTCGCCGGTGGGGCTCAATTTGTTGAAGCTCAAAAACATATCGGCATATTCGGAATCCATGCCCTTTTCATAATAATCTTGAAAATAAACCGATTGGCGGCTGATGTGGTTGACCATAAAATCGATGATCAAATCGAATTCCGATCCGATACATTCAATATCTGCCCACGTGCCGAAGACAGGGTTCACCTCAGTGTATGTCAGGGGTGCAAACCCGCGGTCTGCCGATGACGGATAGAACGGAAGCAAATGGATCCCCCAACCGCTTTGCGAAGGTAGCGCCTCAGTACATAGTGCAGTTCCAAAAAATTGATCCCCAAAGAATCCGGATAGGTAATGAGCTGAACTTTATTTTGAATGGCCATGAGATCCTATTTTGACTTTATCGATGAATTGATAGCGTTTAATCCCTTCAAGGATGCCCCCGGCACAGGGTTCCTTGGCGAAGTAGATATTGCGAACACCTTTTAGCACATCAAGTTCTCTGCTGTAATTGCCGACGACGACACCCAGCGGCTCGCCGCGCAGCATTTCCTCGTCGTTCCCGGAATCTCCGCAGACAAGGATCTGCCGCAACGGGATGGTCCATTTATAGCTTAAATATCGAATGGCCTTCCCCTTAGAAGCTCGGCATGGCAAAATATCGAGGTATTTATTATGAGAATAGATCAGGTTGTAGTGGCATTTGTTGGTCAACAGCAGGTTGTGAATTGTGGCAATCCGATCTTTGCGGGGTTCCATGAAATAACTGATCTTGTATGGCCGCTGGGTATCGGCCTCCTGGTACTCAAGGTAAGGCAAATTTTTGAGAATGCCGGCAATTATTTCCCGATTCCATTTGTGACGGATATGGGTGGCCCATCCCTGTCCGAAATGGTTGCTATGGCCATAATAGATTTCAGCACCCACAGAGCTGATGATGATATCTGGTGCGGGAACACCGTGCCGCTTCAAAAAGTCTCGTGCCGAACCAATGGTACGGCCGGTAGCCACCCCGAAACCAAGGCACGTTCTGTTCGCTTTGATCAGCGAAATCAGTTCATGAAGTCGGGTATTGTCCTCACCGATCAGTGTATGATCGATGTCGGTTATCAGAAATGACCGCAAGGACAATAGACGCCGGCCGATGGCATCCTTCGGCCTAACCGTGTTCATGTCGGTGGTCGTGCTTTTCAGCATCAATTGATGGACCTTTTTGACATATGTGGCTGCGTGCTGTTTCCAGGTATAATGCTTGCGAACGTTCAGCACCCCGTTCTTGGAGTATTCCTCCCAGATCTCGGGATCGCTGATTATTTTTTTTACAGCAGTCGTAATATTTCCAGGCTTTTCCGGGTTCACCAAGATCCCATTCTCGCAGTTGCGGATGATGTCCGTCGGCCCGCCCTCGTCAGTGGCGACAATCGGCAATCCCGTGGCAGAGGCCTCCAGCAATGTCAGACCGAAGGGTTCTACCATGGCCGGGTTAATGAATACCCCGTGTGTGTCGGCGGCTATGCGATATAGTGCAGGCACCTCAAAATCGAAATCGTGCTTTTTGGGAATGGCCATTTTCCCGTAGAGATCGTATTTGTCCATCATCAGAAGCATTTGCGTAAGCACCTCACGCTCATTTTCCTCCATGGTGTCGATATCTTTTCGAAGGCCGGCAAAGATCGCCAGATTAGCCATTGTCTGCAGTTCGAGGTCCTCGCCAAATGCCTGGATCAAACCGGATATGTTCTTGCGCTTGTCCGGTCGGCACAGAGCGAGAATCAATGGCTTGTCCGACCGCAGAAAGAAACGATTCAGTTCTTTCAACATCGACGCCTGTGCGTACATGGCGTCCTCCATAAACCCATTTTCCGAAAGCATATTGTGGTAGAACGGGTAAAACTTATCGATATCGATCCCTGGCGGATTGACCACAAACTTTGGCATGTCTTTATTCTCGTATAATCCGTATTGTTCCTTGATCTCCTGGCGGGTACTTGTGACCACCAGATCCGCATTGGCCAGAATATCCTCTTCGGTCGCTATACGATGACCGATCTTGAACTTCTTGTTGACATCGCCATCCCGCATTCCGTTACCCATCAGTTTTTGCAACTTGGATCTTCCCAGCGAATGTCCGGTGTATACAAATGGCACGGCGAAAATACGGGCCAGGTGCATGGCGATGTACCCGGCATCGGGATAATGGCCGTGCACAATATCAGGTATGGTTCCATCTTGCTTGATAAATTTGATCGTTTTATCGACATATTCGTCCAGGTGCGGCCACAAAAGCTCCTTACGCATGTATTTCCGGCCGCCGCATTGAATTCGAACGATACGAAACTTATCGTTTACTTTTTCCAGGGGTAAAGCATAGTCTTCGGACACGCGTTTATCCGAAATGAGCCGAGTAAAGAGATCCACTCGACCGATGTCACTCCGCTCACTGAGCTGTCTGCCCAGTTCCAGCACATATTTCACCTGCCCGCCGGTGTCCGCATCGTACCCAAGCTCCATGGTTTCATTGCGTATCAACCCATGGATGCTGAACATTTGAATATATGGTTTGCTGTCATTGGTCATAAATATTCTCCATATCGAGTCTTCCAGGTGTCATAAAACCCGGCATCTTGAGGGACTGCTCCAGGCAGCTGGCAGATTTGGGCGGCGAAATCGGTGCTAGTGCTTGCAATCGTCTCCAGCGGCAGCCCAAGAAGGGTGCCAAAGGCCAGCATTGATCGATTAAAATTTCTCCAATAGCCAGAATTATGGTAATTACGTACATAGACAACGACAATATTATGTATGAGCCTTATGAGAATAAATTCAAATGGATATCCCACCATAATAAATCCGGCTGTCAAATGCAAGGCGTTAGTGTGTCGCGAAGACCAGCCTATATATTGTGGCACGATGTGAGCCCAATTATTGCAAGGCTGAAATTTTGTATATTTGTCATTGTGCAATCCGCCAAAAGCGTTTGCTATAATTGCAGCATGAATTTTGGAATCAACACACCTGTGTCGGATCATACCATATCATCCTCCCAAAACCCTTGCGATATGAATTTGAAACCTGTAGTCTTAACCGAATCGTGTTTATTTAAAATCCTGGTTTCTTATTTGAACAAATTTTTTTTCAGACTTTTGATATCACAACTTGCCCTGAACCGATGTATTCTCAATGTAGGCCTAAATTTCTGTCAAAGATGAGCTTTCCACGTAATTACTAATGTGATCAAATGCCTGACTTTAATATAAGCATTATTGATTGGATTATTCTTCTCCTCTACTTTGTATTCATAATCTGGAGAGGTATTGGATACGCAAAGAAACATGAAAATGCAGAAGATTACTTTTTGGCGGGCAGGTCTTTGACATGGCCTTTAATCGGCCTTTCCCTTTATGCCTCAAATATTTCAAGCAGCAGTTTGATAGGTATGGCTGCCAGCGGCTATGAAACCGGTTTTTCTGTTTTTAGTTATGAATGGATGTCAGCTGTTGTGTTAATTATTTTTGCAATTTTCTTTTTGCCTTTTTACCTTCGCTCTAAAATATATACCCTCCCGGAGTTTTTAGAGTATAGATTTGACTCACGTTCAAGATACTATTTCTCTGCTCTCACGGTGTTGACAAACATAGGCGTTGATACGGCAGCAACTTTGTATGCTGGGGCTCTTGTGGTTCAATTAATTTTCCCTTCTGTGGAACTTTGGCAGTCGATCCTTATATTGGCCATTCTTTCCGGCCTCTACACGATTGCCGGTGGTTTGAAAGCGGTAGTGTACACCGATGCAATTCAGGCAGTGCTACTCATATTTGGTTCAGTTTTAATAACCATACTGGCACTTGTAAAAATCGGGAGTTGGGAAGCGGTAAAGGCTGTAACACCTGCTCAGCATCTTCACATTATTCAGCCGTACAATGATGCATTTTTACCCTGGCCGGGTCTGTTCAGCGGTGTATTTTTGTTGGGGTTTTATTTTTGGGCGACAAATCAGTTCATTGTTCAGCGAGCACTCGGTGCTAAAAACCTCCGACATGGTCAGTGGGGGGCCCTTTTTGCCGGCTTTTTAAAAGTTTCGACCCCATTGTTAATTATGATTGTTCCAGGCCTAATGGCACGGGTGCTGTATCCAGATATTGAAAAAACCAATTATGTATATCCGATGTTAATGTTTGATCTTTTACCTAAAGGTCTTTTAGGGTTGGTACTGGCCGGATTGTTTGCAGCCATGATGTCCAGTATAGATTCAGCCTTAAATAGCGCATCGACCCTAGTAACAATGGATTTTTTTAAAAAGCTCCTTCCGCAGACAACATCCGTACAGCTAATGTGGATCGGCCGAGCGGTGACCTTTGTATTTATGCTAGCCGCTGCTGCCTGGGCGCCTCAAATTGACAAGTTTCCCACCCTCTGGCAATATTTACAAAGCGCCTTATCTTATATTGTTCCGCCAATTGTGGCCCTGTTTTTCCTAGGTATATTCTGGAAACGGGCAAATGCTAATGGCGCTTTGGCCGGAATTGCCATTGGAATTGTCTCGGCGGCCTTTTTCTTAGGATTTAGTGGGTCGAAATGGATGCCGGCAATTCATTTTCTTTACGTCGCGGCAATCATATTTGGCATGAGCTGCTTGGCGGTTTTTGCCGTTAGTCTGCTCACGGCTCCGCCGCCTGAAAAAAAAGTGAAGGAGTTTACCTGGCAAAGAAAAATCTATGACAGGGAAACAATAGAGATAAGCGATCTGCCGGTCACGTGGAACTACCGATATTTATCCGTTTTACTGGTTGCTTTTCTTGCTCTGATCTTGCTATTGTTTTGGTAAATTAAAGGCGCCTTGGTGGAGCGCCCTCTAAATCCGATATTAAAAAAAATTAGGTTTCAATGTTTGCTTCATATCGAAAATAGGAATGGACGATGCCGGCGGAGAAATATTACATAAACTGAAATTGGCTCGATTTGATCCGGACGACATACAGGTAGATGATGTTCATCCGACCGGAAGTGTAAATGTCCAGCTGGATAAAAGCGGTGCCCCCCAATTTGACATCATCTCAGACGTGGCCTATGATTATATAGAATTTATACCGGAATACCATATTTAAAGGCGCAATTCCAGATTCAGCAGCATTTTACGAACCTTTCAAATCCCTATTTTTAAATGGTTGAATCCATGACACCTCAAACATACAATATTCAAATGTTTAGTGTACATGGCTTGCTTCGAGCAGAAAACATGCAATTGGGACATGATGCAGACACTGGCGGACAGATCAAATATGTTGTAGAGTTATGCAATGCAATTAGTCAATCTGAAAATGTAAAGCGGGTGGAACTGTTTACCCGCTTAATTTACGATAAAGCCATATCCGCTATCTGAGTTATAAGTGGGAAGTTCCTCTGGGAAACTTTTTGGTCTGCGGGGATTCCGGAAATGATGAAGAGATGCTGCGCGGAGAGCCCCTGGGAGTGGTCGTGGGCAATTATAGTCCTGAGCTTAAAAAATTGAAGGGAATTCGGGGGATTTAATTTGCCGGGCAAAAATATTCAGGCGGGATCCTTGAGGGGATCAAGCGATATCGATTTATCGAAAAAGCAACTCAACGTTAAGGGGTTAAGCGCTTTGAAATTATTTTTGAGTTCTCCAGGCGGATCTACGACATTTTGTGGCAAAACAGTTTCGCCACCAAGACACCAAAACACAAAGATAAATTTTAGCAAACAGTTTTGCTTGGTGCCTTTGTGGCCATTTTTCCGGTTTATCCGGGTTAGGGATTCATCATGCAAAATATCTTGAACGAGATTCTGAATAAAAAAGATCGCAAGGAATTCAAGGAATTTGTGGTATTTGTTACAAATCAGCCGACGGGTATCTGCCTTAGAAACGGTATCATCCAGCTTTTCCGCCAGTATTGCGATCAGCATAATAAGCCTCAAAAGTTTCGCCAGAATTCATCGATGTTTAATTTTTTAAAAAAAACGCAGGAGCTCTTCCTTGCAGATGGAACGCTGGTGATGCTGCACCGGTATGCAATCGCAAAATACCATTTTTGCCGAATTCGCCTGGATGGAGAATATATGGAAGAGATCTCGCTTAATGACTATCTGGACCTGAGAGATCTCTATTTTTTGAAGAAAAAGAGAGATAATTACCAACTGAAAATAGATTTTATGCCGTTTTATGATTTTTCCCCCTCGATTCGAGATACCCGCAGCCTTGGTAATGGGATTCGTTTTCTGAATCGCTATATGTGCAGCAATATTTTCAGCCGGTCCAGTGAGTGGAATACAAAACTGTTTCAGTTTATCCAGCTTCATCAGCATGACGGCCGACAATTGCTTGTCAACGGCACGCTTATCAAAGATTTAGAAACATTTTACAGTAAACTTGAAAAAATGCTGGAATGGCTGAAACGCAAAAACCCGGAGGCCTCATACAGCAGCGTTGAAACCCGAATGAAAAAAGAAGGACTTGAAGTAGGCTGGGGCAATACCGTAGAGCGGATATCAGAAACATTTCAAATCTTGCTTGACCTCATCAATGAACCCACCGATCACCTTTTAGAACAATTTATCTCTCGCGTGCCGATGCCTCTCATCTCGAAGATTGCCATAATTTCTCCCCATGGATGGTTCGGACAAACCAATGCGCTAGGTAAACCGGACACCGGCGGTCAGGTTATTTATATCCTTGATCAGGTGCGGGCCCTTGAAAAGCATTTAGCAAAAGAAATTCGACTGACCGGATTGGATGTCGAACCCAAAATAGTCGTGTTGACGCGTTTAATCCCTGAGGCAGAAGACACAAGCTGCGATCAGCGAAAAGAGGAAATTTTCCAGGCCGATAACAGTTATATTCTAAGAGTGCCTTTCAGAGACAGTCAATATAATATCGTCAAACAATGGATTTCGCGGTTTAAAATCTGGCCGTATCTTGAGACTTTCGCAGAGGATGCCTCCAGAGAATTGATGAGTGAATTTGAGGGACGCCCGGACCTAATCATCGGCAACTATTCAGATGGCAACCTTGTGGCCTCCCTGCTTTCCGACAAGTTTGATGTTATTCAATGCACCATTGCGCATGCGCTTGAAAAGACAAAGTATGCGTTTTCCGATTTGAACTGGCAAGAAAATGAAAAGGACTACCATTTTTCACTTCAGTATACAGCGGATATTTTTTCAATGAATAAGTCCGATTTTATTATCACCAGTACTTTACAAGAAATCGCCGGAACCGAAAATACCATGGGTCAATACGAATCATACCAGTTTTTTTCGTTGCCTGAACTTTACCAGGTTGTCAATGGTCTCAATCTATTTGCCCCCAAATTTAATGTCATCCCACCTGGTGTCGACGAAGAGTTGTATTTTCCCTACGACCAAAAAGAAAAAAGAATACAGACCAAATTGCAACAATGGGAGAACCGGCTGTTTCACGACACCTCTGATGACATTTATGGTAATCTGGACCATCTGGACAAAATACCCATCTTCACGATGGCCCGATTCGACAAGATAAAAAACATCACTGGCCTGATTCAGGCTTTTGGTATGAGCAAAAAGCTTCAGAGTTCCTGCAACCTCATTTTTGCAGCCGGCACCATTCATGTCGAAGATTCCAGAGATTCTGAAGAGCGAAATGAGATTATTAAGGCTTATGATCTCATCGAGAGTTATAATTTGCATGGTAAATTGCGTTGGCTGCCCAGCATCAACAAACTCGATACCGGCGAAGTATACCGTATCATTGCCGATCAAAAAGGGATATTCGTGCAACCCGCGTTATTCGAAGCCTTTGGACTGACGATCATCGAAGCCATGGCTTCTGGACTCCCCACATTTGCACCTAAATTCGGTGGCCCACTTGAAATCATTGAATATGGTGTCAGTGGTTTTTTAATGAATACCAGCAAACCCGAGCTAATTGCAAAAAGCCTGGAAGATTTTGTAGCACATTGCAAAAAAGATAAGAATTACTGGCAAACGATATCAGAAAATGGGATTAAAAGAGTTCGAGAACGTTTTAATTGGAAATCTTACAGCCAGCGCACGATCAATCTGGCAAAGCTTTATGGTTTCTGGCGTTACGCCGTATCAGGGAAAGGGATGCTGGAGTTGGATCGTTATTGTGATCTAATTTATCATTTTCTTTTAAAGGAAAAAGCTCAAAATCTTGAAACCCAGGGGTCTCCCGAGTAAATTAGCTGGCTAATTGATGAAGAAAAATTTTTGCTATCGTAATGCAATCCTTTGTATCTGGTGAATTGGGTTATATTTTTTACGACGTTTGTGCTTTGTAAATAAGTGCAATGATAGATTCAAAAGCGTTGTCCGCCAGATCGCGAATTTCGTCATCGCTGCGGTCTTGGATGGGATGCGGGATGTATACCGCCAATGGATCGCAGCCCAGGGCTTGGGCCTGCGTCCGGGCGGCCTCGGTGAATGCGTCGGAGGCGACAAAAACTCCGGGGATGCCTCGGCTTTCCAGGTCCACGATGTCATGCACACTGCATGACGTACACGAGCCTCAGTCAGCCAAAGCTTCAACTACCGCGTGACAGTCGGTGCTGATTTCCTGTTTGAGCTCAATTGGCGCAATTCTCGCAAACGTTGGTTTCTTATATCGTTTTACGGCCAAACCCTGCTGGCTGAGCTTTTCTTCAATGCGATCCAAAAAGACATCGCCGCGAGCTTTGGAGATATCCAGCAGAGCAATCGTGCGATCATTCAAAGATGGCAAACGGGGTGCTCGCTCGCGCCATGGCGGTGATTGTTCGGCGGTGGGATCGAGCAAAAAACGCTTTTCTGTCATAGTGCGATCTCCTTGGTTACGGATTGGCTGCCGATCGGTCCACTGGCCACCCAGCCACCGATGATCGCCGAAAACATACCGGCCTTTCCCCCGGCATGCACGATGTGCAGACCGCCAGGCCTGAATTTGGTTACATCAACCTCCGCAAATATTTCCGGCATGCCTTCGGCGATATCTTGAGCGCCCCGAATGATTTCGCTGCCGGGGGTTTTCAGAATCTCATCGATTTCCTGCCGCAACCGCTGTTTGGTCCAGCCGGCCTTCCGAAAAACACGCGCGTGTTCAGGTGAGACGACCAGCACGGCATCGGCCACCATGAAAATTTTAGAATGCGCAACGGTTTTCAGGGAGTTTGCATATGTCCGGGATAGAGATTCGGGTGTACGTGAGCGCTGGTCCATGATTGCCTGGACGCCATCACCGGCAAATAGGGTAACCGTCGAAGCCCCCGCTTTAAATCCGCGTTCCACCGCTAGCGACTCCCAGGGAGAGCCTTCCTCGTCTTCGGCAAAACAAAAGGTGTACTTGCCGGGGTTGCCAAAAGTGGCCCGGTCGACCCCTCCCGGCCGGCCACCGCCGACGTTACGGACAACCAGCTGCAGAGATCTGCCGATGGTCGCATTGGCACGATTTCCCTGGCCAAACACATTCAGACCGGCGTTCATACCGATGGCTTTAGCAATGGGACCGTTCACTATCACTACCGGACCTGAAAAATAGGTGGTCGCCAAAAGTCCATGCATGCAGAAGGCGTCCATACAGGCCGCTTCAACTGCCGCTAGTACCACCGGCAAATATTCCGGTTGACAGCCTGCCATCACAGCGTTTATGGCCACTTTTTCGACGGTACAGGGAACCTGATTGGGAGGTATAATACCGACGATCTCATCCGTTGCGCGTTGAGATCCCTGAAGCATCCGCCGAACCCGTTTTTCGGTGGGGGGAACCACCGGTAGACCATCGGTCCAACCGCGTTCAAAACAGGCTTCCAGGTCGTCTTCCTGAGCGGCTATTTCAATTCGGCGGGCTTTGAGCTCAGCGGATTGGTAACGCCAGGCCAGTTCCTCGGCAATTTCGGGTTCCATATTACGGGCACCGCATCCTGGACGCTGTTCCGGCAAGTCTTGACCGAGGTCTGCAATACCCGTGAATTGGCGCCACTCCTTCCGATTCCAGCCGATAATACGATTAATCTCACGACCGTTTTCTATCCGCATCAAAGTCGGCACGACTTCAATATTTAGCTGATAGGAATACGCCAGTCTGGTATCATCAATTGCTTTTGTCACACCGGAAAGAAATTCAGGGTCATCTTGTGTCAAAACCGTAAATGCGGTCTGACCGCCGGCAAGCTTGGTCATCACCGGCTGGATCATGCGACAGGTCTGACAATCGCGTTTTACCACGGCAACCAGGCCGTCAGGAAACGTCTTCATTTGCCTTCTTCCGGTTCAGTTTCTCCCTCAGGATCCCCGAGCACTGGAATGTGACGACTTTTTTGGGCGCCAACAGCATGTCCTCTCCGGTGGCCGGGTTTCGGCCTCGTCGTTCGGCTTTCAGTTTTATGCAGAATTTGCCGAAGCCGGAGATCAATACATCTTCGCCGGATTCCAGAGTGGATTTGATGATTTCCAGCAGGGTTTCGATGGTTTCAAAGGATTTCTTTTGGGAGAAGCCGGTTTGTTCTATCACTGCGTTGACAATATGTGCTTTGGTGAGTGTGCCTTTTTTGGGCATTGGAACCTCCTTTCACGAGGAGGTTTGTATATATCGATAAGGGATTGAATTGTCCAGAAATAATTTTACAATCGGTAAAATTTCCGGGGGCTGCCACGTGGTGAGTTTCGGCTATTCCGGCCAGATGAAGGGCCGGTGGTAGACCGCTCCGGGATTATCCGCTTTTTCCATAAACGAAAGTGCCTCCCGCAGTACGATGCGCGTCCCTCAATATCAT
>JBAVYC010000933.1:0-1778 GCA_049698595.1 Desulfobacterales bacterium
TTCCCGCATCGAACAGACGATGCTCAAAGAAATTTTTAAACGCATCGAGAAATTTCAATCTAAATTAAGTTTTGATTTTATCGGTCAGCAGTTTTGATTTGCGGTTTTGAAAATAGTTCATCAGGGGGGTTAAGAGCGTCTTGATGTTTCTTTTTCCCCGTTGCCGGAATATTTCTTCCAGGGAGATGTGAGGATCCCGTTCAGGAGCGCGCAAATACTTCCGCAGGGCATTCAGGCGGCTTAAGATTTCATTTTCGGCCTGATCTTTCAGCAGCTGCTTTTTTGTCAGAATCTCTTTTTTAATGCCTTGATTCGGCTTATTTCCCTGGAATTTTCTTAACTTGTACTCGATACGCATGTCGATAAGTTCAAAAAGGATCTTTTCATAGTCCTCACCGAAATACATCACTTCGGGAACCAGGTCACCAAAGTTCGTCACCCCGAGCACATCTTTGCCCTGAAGCCAGTAATTTTCCAGAAAATCCAGCTCAAGGTCTTTGTAGTTTTGCAGGGGCATAAACATACGCCGCAAATGGAGCAGAACCTTTTGGGTCTTCTTCTTGTGACCGCCGATGATAACGGACCCGCCGACTTCACCGCGCTTGACGCCCTTGGTCCAGGGCGCACCGGTAATGCCGAAGTCATTGTAAACCGGCATAAACAGCAAGGTCGAAAGGGTGTTCAATGCCAGCGCATAGCCGGCCGAGGGCCCGCCCACGTTGTAGGAGGCGGAAAGCAGCTGATGGTGAATGGTGTAATGCTCCAAAAAATCGCCGGCCAGCCGGGACATACTTACTTTAGAGTCGAGTTCTTGCAGATAGTTTTCAACCATCGTCAATGCTTCCTGGGCGGATTGCTGGGTCATCTTGACCGCCATGTCGAGTTCGGCCGTCGCAGGCGCCGATGGGGAAACCGCACCGGTAACCATAACTTTTTCAGCACCCAGGTTATAGGTCAGGCTGGTGGCGATCGGCAGCAGAACTCCGGCAACGTCGCTGGCGCCCGCCCCAATAATAAAACCGACCTGGGGTTCTTGACTCAGTTCAGCCACTAAAAATTCATCAAGCTGAACCTTGCTTTTTTTAACCGGGCTCTGGGAAATTTCCCGGCGGGCCGATTTTAGGTGCGAAGGCATCAGTGGATATTCCTTAACATCTTTTATCCATGCCAGCAGCTCGATAATTTTATCATATTGATGCAAAAAGCCGATGGGGTCTTCTTTGACCAGACTTCGGATTTTTTGCGGAGCATCGACTGCATCCAGTATACCCACCAGGGTTTTGAAATTAAACTTTACGAAATTGACCATATCCTCTTCACTGGCACCCTCACCCAGGGAACGCAGTTTGAGCAGTACGGCGTATTCCGTGCTGCGCAGGGAACAGGCCTTTTCAACAAAGGCGGCATAATCAGCCGGCGTGTTGCATATGCCCTGGGCTGATTCCATGACGGCATCCACGCCAAGATCAGGGGCCAGCGGTATGCCGGCTATCGAACCCTCTATAATTTCTGCGATATCCTTTTTACGCAGGTCACCTGAGATTTCCATAACCTTCAGGCGTTTGGAACGTATCAGGGCCGGATCCAGAATATCGAGCCGGTTGGTGGTCAGCACCGTAAAGACCCGGTTCAACGGTATTTCGCCATCTATCAGGTTCAAAAAGGTATTGGTCAGCTTGTCTGCCGGAGAACCTCCGGAAGCGCTTCTCCGGGGGGCCAGCGCATCTCCTTCGTCGAAGAATACCACGGTGGGCGCAATCATTTTGGCAACATCGTAA
>JBAVYC010000934.1:0-2192 GCA_049698595.1 Desulfobacterales bacterium
CATAGATACTGGCAAAATATTCAAATACCCTGGCGGCAAAAAGAAGGTGAATTTTGGATTCAAACTTTTCTGCGACGGCCTGTACATACGAAACAATTTTTGGAGATGATTCCGAAAGATCAACCGGGAACAAAATCCTCTTAAATTCTTTCACCTTAAAACCCCCTTGTTTGTATTAAACTCCTAATTATCCGACTTGGTGTGCCTTCGTCCTCTAACCCGAACTTCCGCAACTCGCACCTCGTAACTCGTAACGTGCAACCCGTAATCCGAAACTCGCAACCCGTAACCCGGACTCCCGCAACACGACTACCTTATCACCCACACCGTCCTATCTCTGGCCATATGGATGACTTTGTTTGTTACACGACCGATAAAAAAATCGCGGACGCGCGAGTGTCCTCTTCTTCCCATGACGATGGTTCCGAAATCCTCCTGTTTAGCCCTATCGGCGATGGCCCCGGCACGAGATATGGCTTTTTCGGCAATTTGGGTTGAAACCATATCGGTTTTTAATCCCATATCAATCAATTTAGTTTGAGCAGCCTTTAGTGTTTCAGACATCTCTTTACTGGCGGCTCTGGTGTACTCTTTTGAGGAAAAAATGTGTTGATATTCAGGTTGTCCTTCCCCATTGCTCCGGATTACGTGAAACAAACTCACCTCATAATCTAATCCCCCCAAGAAAGAACCGACAAAATTTACGGCACTCGCGGCATTCTCTGATCCGTCAAAGGCCAACAGAATTTTTTTATTCGGCGTCCGTTTCCCAACCAATATTAGGGGTATAAAGGTAAGTTTCTCCACCAATTTGGTAGCTACACTTCCAAGAACAATTCCCCTCAAACCTGTCAGTCCACGTCGTCTGGTCACAACTGCAACGTAACCTTTCCGAGCCTCACTGATAATGTCCCTTGCAATCCCCTTTTTTCTATTTTGAATTTTAATAGTTATGGATTCCGACGAGAAACCTACCTTCAGCAGGAGTTGGTTGGCTTGCTCCATATATTGTTCGATGTTCTTCCGTTGTTGAACTTCCCACGACTTGACCTGCCTAACCGTCGAAGTGCTTCTGGGATCTTTTTCCAGGTCCCAATATCCTTCTGGTACGGAGTTGAAAACATGGAATAATATGATATCCATATTACGAAATGGATCGACTCTTGCAACATATCTAACAGTGTTCAAGGCCCGATCCGAACCGTCCACAGGCACCAGGATTTTCTTCTTTTTCGTTTTTTTCATTGTTAGGTCCCTTTCTCGATTTGACACTAATTGATTTTTTCTGCATAGATTTCTCTGATATTTTCCGTATGATCCACCATATAGAGCAACCCAGCTTTTGATTCGAGTTCTTGAATCAGCTTTTTAAGTTCGGAACGTGCGATGCTGCGCATCCGAATATACACCTTGCGATAGCCTTCCGGTACTTCATCATAGGAAGATAAGATACTGACCATACGTCCCCCAAAGCTGCGGATAATATCGGCAACTTCCTTAATTGATCCCGGTCTGTCTTCCACCTGAAAGCCAAACTGAATTCCGCCGTTACCCACCCCTGTCAGCGAAATGAGAACTCTGAACAAATCGGTTTGGGTTATCGTACCAATGAGCTGTCCGTCGGCATCGACAACAGGTGCACCGGATATTCTATTTTTTTGAAGCACCTGAGCGGTTTCTTCCACAGTGTAATCCGGAGGCACCGTGATCACATCTCTGGTCATGATGTCTTTTACTTTGATCTTCGTCAGGAGATACAGAAGTTCATGAATTTCCAAAGTAGTGGCATCGGATGCGGATGCCTTCTTAAGATCGCGATCCGTTACGATGCCAACAAGTTTTCCTTTTTTCAAAACCGGCAGCATACGAATGTCATGCTCCTTTAAGTGCTTCATAGCATCTTGCATCGAATCGTTTTCATTGACGGTGATAACATTTTTACTCATCCAATTATTTACTAACATTCTTTAATCCCCCTTTTCATTATGCTTACATGACAGAATCTTCTCCTTGTTAACTTGATAAGAGCACAAGTCATGCCAATTTGTCAGGTTTTTACTTTTAGAATAAATTCAATATATTAGAACCTATTAAATGGAGTTTTTACTTTCAAACCAATAAAATTTAGAAAAATTTCAAATTTTTATTTCGTAATTTTGCGAACTTGGAATCCGGGCGGGTAAGCTGAAAGG
>JBAVYC010000935.1:0-4255 GCA_049698595.1 Desulfobacterales bacterium
TGTAGAAAAGAAAGAAAACGTGTTTATATTACTCTGATCGTTTAAATTAAAATGTCAAAAAATTTTAGTTCACTTCCGGTTCCTCCGGATTAGGAGAAGCTTTTTAAATACACCATTTTTCGGGCGTAAGCCAAACGTTGCAACTTTGGGATCGAGTTGCGTCCGAGGATTTAACAGGAGGAAGATATAGAAGATGAAAGGCACGGAATTGGTCCTCAAGGCTTTGAAAGACAAGGGTGTCAAGTATATTTTCGGCTACACCGGCGGCGCCATCATGCCGATATTTGACGAAATGGAAAAACAAAAATGTTTCGAATTCATCATGTCGCGACATGAGCAGGGCGCCGCCTTCATGGCCCAGGGGATATCGCGCGCATCGGTGGGCACCGCCCATCCTCGAACCGGTGTCTGTATGGCGACATCGGGCCCCGGCGCCATGAATCTGGTCACCGGAATTGCCGACGCCATCATGGATTCTGTTCCGGTGCTCGCTATAACCGGCCAGGTTCCGACGGGTGTGATCGCTACCGATGCTTTTCAGGAAAGTGATGTGGTCGGCGTGATGATGCCCCTAACCAAACAGACCTACATGCCCCTGAGCGTGGATGAAATCGAAGAAACCATTCACGAAGCCATGTATGTGGCCTTAACCGGCCGCGGAGGGCCTGTGATTGTCGACATCCCCAAAGATATTCAACTTCAGGAAACAGACAGCACCTATCACTTTGATCCTGATACCTATGAACCGGACCTGCCGGGCTTTTTTTATTCACCGGTCCCGGACCGTAACCGAATCAGAGACGCGGTGGCACTGATCAATCGAAGTGAACGGCCGATCATCCTCTGCGGCCACGGGGTGATCACCAGCAATGCCGGGCGAAATCTTCAAAAATTCGCCGAAAAGGCCCGCATTCCCTTTGCGTTTACCCTGCATGGACTTTCGGCAGTTCCGGTCGACCATCCGCTGAGTCTCGGTATGGTCGGCATGCATGGCACCGTGGAAGCAAATCGCGCCCTGCTGAACACCGACCTCATCATCTCTTTCGGCATGCGCTTTGATGACAGGGTGACGGGGAACCTGGACGTTTTCGGCGGCGATGCCCGGGTCATCCACGTCGAGATCGACCCTTCCGAGATCGATAAAAACGTCAAGACAACGGTAGCCATCAACGCCGACACGGGGGAAGTACTGAATCTACTGGCACGGGACCCGGAAATTGTTGCAAAACCGCGCCGGATATGGTTCGAACAAATCGAAGTCTATCGATCTGAAATCGCAGAAGCAGTCCAAAAAGAGATTGACTCCGGCGTCGGCCGGGAGGGCCAGCTTTTAATGAAAAGCATTGTCACAAAATTGTCCGATCTGACCGAAGGAAAAGATATCATCGTAGCCGATGTGGGGCAGCACCAGATGATACTGGCCCGCTTTTACAATTTTCAAACCGCCAACAGCTGGTTTACTTCCGGTGGTGCCGGTACCATGGGATGTTCTTTGCCCATGGCCGTCGGCATTAAATTGGCTCGACCCGCGGAGCGGGTGTGGTCCATCAGCGGTGATGGGGGATTCCAGATGAATATCCAGGAACTTGGCGCAATTATGGAACATAAAATCGATGTCAAGATTTTACTGCTGAACAATGGCTATCTGGGAATGGTCCGGCAGTGGCAAACCCTGTTTTACGACGGCCGCTATGCCGGAACGCCGATGAAAAATCCTGATTTCGGGGCCATTGCCGGCGCCTACGGCATCCCTTATCTAAAGGTGGCCGAGATGGATCAGGTGGCCGATGCCATAAAGACGGCAGCCGAGCACAAAGGCGCTTTTATGGTGGAATTTTTATGTGACCCCAGTGAGATTATCTTGCCGATGGTGCCGGCCGGCGGCGGCATTGCAGATATGATCGTATCCAAATAAATGGGAGGAACCAATGGTGACCGCAACACAAACGAAACGACGCGCCATCCTGATTTTTACCCTGGACCGTTCGGGTGTTCTCAACAAAATTGCCATGCTGATCCGCAGGAAGATGCAAAATGTCGATACTATCACGGCTTGCGCCACCCTACAGCCCGGCATTAGCCGCATGACCATTACCCTGCGGGAAGATAGTGACGACAAGATCCTTCAGGTGACTAAGCAGATAGAAAAATTGACCGAAGTTATCTCTGCTAGGGAACTGGACATCGATCAGAGTTTCTGGCGCGAGGTGGCGATTGTAAAATTTGAGGCGGATGGTGTGCATCTTGAACAGCTTGGCAAAAACCATACCTTTGAAATCCTCGTCCGTCAAAACAACGCAGTATTTGTTGCCCAGGTGGCGGGAACCTCCCAAATAATAGATAGTTTCATGCAGGAAATCGGGGAAGACAAAATCATTGAAGTGGCGCGGTCCGGATTCACGGCTCTGGAAAAGTAAAAGGATGAAGAAAAATTGGTGAACCATTATAATCAAAACGAAGTTAAGCGTAGACGGACCTTTGGAATCATCAGTCATCCCGATGCCGGCAAAACCACCCTGACGGAGAAACTCCTCCTGTTCGGCGGCGCTATTCAACAGGCCGGTGCGGTTAAGGCCAGGCATGCCGCCCGACATGCCACCAGTGACTGGATGTCGATTGAAAAGGAACGCGGCATTTCCGTGACAACTTCAGTCATGAAATTTAATTACAGGGATTTTGAGATCAATCTTCTCGACACACCCGGCCATCAGGATTTTTCAGAAGATACCTACCGGGTATTGACCGCCGTGGACAGCACCCTGATGGTGATCGACAATGCCAAGGGGGTGGAACCCCAGACCGAAAAACTAATGGAAGTCTGCCGGATGCGCAATACCCCGATAATTACATTCATCAACAAACTTGACCGCGAGGGAATGGCGCCGCTGGACATCCTTGGTGACATCGAGGAAAAGCTGCAGATCGAATGTACACCGCTTTCCTGGCCCATCGGCATGGGCAAACGCTTTAAAGGTGTTTATAACCTTTTCCATAGGCAGCTGCATCTTTTCAGGCCCGGCCAAGATACTCTCGGACCGCAAGGGATTGTGATTCAGGACCTGTCCGATCCCTCCCTGGTTAAACTTCTGGGGCGCCAGGCGGATGAGTTACGGGGTGACATCGAACTGCTTGAGGGTGCGGCAAATCCGTTTGAAATGAGTGAGTATTTAAAGGGGAGCCAGACACCGGTCTTTTTCGGCAGTGCCATCAATAATTTTGGTGTCAAAGAGATGCTCGATGCATTTGTAGAAATGGCCCCCCACCCGGGATCACGCACTGCCGTCTCCCGTGAAGTTTCACCATACGAAAAATCATTTTCGGGTTTTGCCTTTAAAATTCAGGCCAATATGAACCCCGCTCACCGGGACAGGATTGCGTTTATCCGGATCTGTTCCGGAAAATTTACCAGGTGCATGAAGGTCGTCCACCACCGGATCGGTAAAGAGGTCGCCTTTGCCAATGCAACCATCTTCATGGCCCAGGACAGGGAGAACGTGGCCGAGGCGTTCCCCGGGGATATTATCGGGATTCATAACCACGGAACCATAAAAATCGGCGATACGTTTACCGACAAGGAATTTTTAAAATTCAGCGGCATCCCGAATTTTGCTCCTGAACATTTCAGACGGGTTCGCCTGAAGAACCCACTAAAGGCCAAACACCTTCAGAAAGGATTGACCCAGCGTTCGGAAGAGGGCGCCGTTCAGGTTTTCAAGCCGCTTATGGGAAACGATTATATCCTGGGAGCGGTCGGAGTTCTCCAGTTTGAAGTGACCGTTGCACGGCTCAAGGCAGAATATGGTGTAGATGCTTCGTATGAACCGGTGGACTTTTCGGTGGCACGCTGGATCGAGGTTGGTGACCGCAAAAAAATGGCGGCATTTGAAAAAAAGAACATGGCCAACATGGCAAGAGATGCCCAGGGGCGCCTGTCCTTTCTGACCACCAGTGAATGGCAGTTGGACTTCTGCATGAAAGAATGGCCGGATATCGCGTTTTTCAAAACACGGGATATTAGCTAAGAATTAGGTTGAGCGGTTCAAAGTTCAAGGTTCCCGGTTAAAGTGCCCTAACTGGTCTTTAACAATCGTAATACGCGCCAATCGGCTCGAATTTATTAATAACTTAAAATCAGAGGTGATGAAATGAAGATTAAATTAATTTTTATCCTTATTGTTCTTGGTGCGTTCGTAACTGCCGGTGCAAGTGTGGCCGCCGCCGGAAATCCGAAGGTCGAAATGGAGACATCCAAGGG
>JBAVYC010000936.1:0-10539 GCA_049698595.1 Desulfobacterales bacterium
GCACGCAGCCGGGCGATGACCTCCGCCTTCAGTCCATGCGCGGCCGCAAGATAGAATGTGCTTCGGCCCTGCATTAAATAAATTTGGTCAAAAAGTTCGGGGGTCAAATCCACCCCGATCTCCGAGAGCACCTCACGTGTGGCCTTAAAATACATCTCTTCAGTGTCAACCAAAACCCCGTCGTTATCCCATATAACAGTCTTTAACATATAATTTTTCACCTGTTTGACATAACCGAGATAGCTTTTCATTGTTCCGCCATTCTCTTGTTCATGCAATCCGGGTTTCGACCATTTTAAATCTCTTTATTTATTAAAGTTGTCAAGTAGCCGGCGCCAGGCCCATTATCGATATTTGCCACGCAATGAGTGTGACCGCACAAGACGGTGACCTCGCAGTCTGGATAAGGACACACACTCAACAAGCGCTTATCCAACGGCCTGGCAGCTGAAATGCGGAAGCCAGTGGTCACTGGAAATACTACCATCGTGCCAACAGGCTTCTTTGAGTGGGGGTACATGTGTAAGCAGCAGCACATGCGGGAAACGGACCAAAGCCCTGGGCAAAACATCTCTCAAATCAGCAGCCGCTATGCCACCTAGTTCATTGAGTTTAATGAGGCGGACTTTTTGATCAAGGCCGATGAGCCCCGTTTCTTCAGTAAGTTTGACAACCCCGGCAGCCAGTGCAGCCAATCGGAGCGAACACAAAATTCCTTGATCGCGGTTCGCCGGCCGGCGATGGAACCACGATAATAGTCATGGTTTCCCAAAACGAAATAGATCGTTCGGCAGAGTTTATCTTCAAGAATCCTAAGATATACCTTGATGGTTCTAGCACATCCGATCAGCACCGCATCTGGGTTACACTCAGCAATACTTCGGCAAAAAGCTTTAACCTTCGCAGGGTGTAAAAAGTCGAGGTGAATATCGGTTAGCCAGGCGATACGTTTCATCAGCATTATCTCCTGAAGAAGCTGTTGTGCCTAATAGTCAAACAACTCACCCAGTAAGGATTTGGTCTTTTTCTTTTTGTAGTAATGACCGCTTTGGGGGCGTTCGTAAGGCCTTCGAGAAACATCTTCATAGCTCTGTACAGGCTGTCCCATGGTTGATCGCTCGATTATTTTATCCAGCTCCCCCCGATCCAGCCAAACGCCTCGGCACTTGGGACAATAATCAATTCCAATTTCGGATCTATCCGCAACTTTCAGGTCTGTTTTACACAGTGGACAATTCATGGTTTTGGCTCCTTTTAATCCACATACGTTAAATATTTTTTTTTATCAGACAACTGCCGTATTCATTTTTGAAGCAGGCGTTTTAACGCTCTTTAAAAAATATCCAAATGAGGGCTGCCAGGGATACTACCAGGCAGATTGCCATAAACACATCTTCCTTCATTTTATCTCCATATAAAAATCATCGTTTGGGACCTTGTCCTCGGCAATATTATACTTGCTATATTAAGGTTGTTAAATCACTCCCTGCCGGTCAGCGTTTTGGGTATTCTTCCGGTATGGACGCACTCGGAACGAAGCCGCCGGCCGATGATTCGTTCGAACATCCGCCCGACCGCCAGGAGCTTGTCCAGGTCCACCCCCGTATCGATCCTCATCTCATCCATCATCACCACCATGTCCTCGGTGGAAACCAGGCCGACGATGCCCGGATCGGAATAGTAATAATCACCGGTTCCGGCCACGGGCACACCGTCCACGAAATTGGCCGGCTGTCCGCCTAGGCCGCCTAATGTCGATTCAAAGTGGGTGATGCCGGCCTGGAGCGCGGCCAGTACATTTGCCAGCCCCCAGCCCCTGGTGGTGTGGAAATGAGCAATATGCAGGGAAGGCTCCGGCAGGGCGTCCAAAATCATGGAAAAATACTCGTAAACCTTGTCCGGCGGAGCGGACCCGTCATGATCCGCATGTTCGATGTCGTCGGCCCCAATGTCGAGCCAGCGCCGGGTAAAATCCACCGCCGCTTTCAGTTCCGTGGGGCCTGCAATGGGGCAGCCCCAGATGGTGCTCACCGTCCCGCACACTTTCATCCCCGCATCATGGGCCCTGGGAATGTAGGCTTCACACATCTTCCAGTATTCCTCAAGCGAAAGGCCGGAGTTTTTCTTATGATGCGCTTCGCTGGTGGACACCATAAAGAGAATCCGGTCCGGTCCCCACCCTTCTTCCCTGGCCTGGATGGCACGTTCCACGGCTCTTTCCCGAATGGTAACCGTTGTGATCTCGACATCCTCGAGAAGATTTCCAATCTTTTTACTGCCCCGGATACGTTTCATCAACTCGTCGGCGTCTTTGAATTGCGGCATGCCCTGGGGATTGCCGAAATTGGTCACCTCGATGCGTTTGAAACCGGCCAGGACCAGCTGCTCGGCCAACCACAGTTTGGCATCCGTGGGTATGAATTTTTCCTCATGCTGAAGACCGTCACGGACGGTAATATCACCCAACACTACCTTTTTAGAGTAATCCAATAATGTCATCACAACCTCCTTGTTAAAATTAATTATAGCTGCTCATAAGCGCAACTTTATCGGCATTCCTATTGATTCACAGGTATTCACAATAAAAATCAATCCTCCTCCCCGACCCTGTGAATCTTTACCAGGTTGGTTGAACCCGTTGTGAAGGCAAGGCCGGTTACAATAACAACAACATCATTTTGTCTGATTAATTTTTTCTCAACCAGCAGGTTTTCACTTGCTGCAATAAGACGTTTCGTATCATCGAACTTTGGAATACAGACAGGTGTAATACCCCACATCATCGACATGCGGTTGTACACCTTTATGCAGGGCGTAAAAGCATATACCGGTTTACACGACCGCTGTTTGGATAGGAGTTTCGAGGTTTTTCCTGACACCGAAAATGAGATAATCGCCTTGCCATCAACTTCATGGAGAACATTTACGGCTGATTGGGCCGCCGCATGGGTAATGAGTTCTTCCCGGCTTCTATCATGTTCGATATTGTATTTCATGAAAGGCGAACTTTCCGCTTCCGCAGCAATGCTTGCCATCATCCTGACTGCTTCAACAGGATATTTTCCGGTGGCTGTCTCTCCGGAAAGCATGATTGCATCCGTACCGTCAAAAATAGCATTGGCCACATCGGATACTTCGGCCCGGGTGGGAACAGGGTTGTCACGCATCGTTTCCAGCATCTGGGTGGCGGTTATGACCGGTTTGTTGGCCCGGATAGATTTATCTATGATAAGTTTTTGAACTGTCGGAACCTGCTCGAGCCTCAATTCAGCACCCAGATCCCCCCTTGCCACCATAATACCGTCGGCTATCTCCAGTATTTCATCCAGATTTTCCACAGCTTCTCGTTTTTCTATTTTGGCTATGACCGGAATATCAGATCCTTTTATTTTCAATACCGACTTGAGGTGTTTAATGTCGTCGGCGCTTCTTATAAAAGACAGCGCAAAATAGTCCACGCCTGATTCGATGCCGAATTCAAGATCTTTCTTGTCTTTTGGTGTAAGACACGGGGCGGTAACTTTGCAGCCCGGCAAGTTGATTCCGGTGTTCTCTCTGAGTACTCCCCCATTGACAACTTTGCAGGTGACAATATCCTGTGTCTTTGAGACCACTTTGAGTTTAATCAATCCATCCGCAAGGAGTAAGGTTTCATCTTTTTTTACATCCGCGACTAAATTTGCATAGGTGGTTGAAACCAAATCGCAGGTGCCTGAAACTTTTTTTGTCGTGAAACTGATTATTGCATTTCGTTTCAGCATAACCGGTTTGCAATCCTTTAGCTTTCCGGTTCGTATTTTAGGTCCCTGAAGATCAAGAAAAATGGCTACTGATTTATTCATTTCTTTGGAAAGCGAGCGAATTGTGGTGATTACTTCTCCATGATCTTCATAACTGCCATGCGATAAATTCAACCTGGCCACATTCATCCCGGCGTTAATCATTTGTTCCAATAGCGCTCTGCTTCTTGATGTTGGACCGATGGTTGCGATGATCTTTGTTTTGCATCTTGTACTATTGATCTGTTCCATATGACAATTCCGGCTAACATTGATGCTTTTACAAGAGGAAAGCTTTGCTCTAAAATAACCCCACTCGCCGCCTTCAGATTTTATAAAACCATTGGTCGATAGAAACTCCAACCTGCTCAAAACCCCATCCGCGGTCACGGGTTGCTCTTTCAGTTCACAACTCTCCCCGAGTTCGTACCACAGATCCAATAAACTTATTGTTCCATAGTGGAAAATGACATCCAGAATAATTTCATCAATTTTCTCTAAATATTTAGTCTCATTCATCGCGGTATTCCTGCTATTTGTTGGACAACTTAGGGACCCCTTCCTCACCCGGCTCCGTTAGACGCCTTCGAACCAAGGTCAAAGGCTTTCAGGTTCATTTCAACAAATGCCGGCTTGGTTTTTTGCCGTAAAACCTGACGGAACAATTCAGGCCCTAGTGGTACCGTCCCGGTTTGGACCAGGGCGCCCAGCATGACCCTGTTTTTACCGGGACTGTCTTTCAAAAGTGTATGCATACTCTCACTCCATTTGTTTTGATGATCCGATGAGTTTCCGTCTTCCAGCCGATTGCTTATTTTTCTGCCTTCTTTTTCAAGATTTGAGAAGAATAACCTGCTCTGCTTAAGGTTAGGTATGGTCGTCAAATGTCGGTTGCCTCGCCATAATTAATAATTTGGTGTAGGACAAATTTTAGCGAATCTCCTTTCTTTATCCCGAATCGCTGAACCATTAAATCGGGCAGATGCATCTCATTCCAGTAGCCTTTCACTTCAAAAATGCCCTTTGCCTGGATATGTATCTTTTCCCCATTCTTCTCGATGGTTCGGATGAACTTACCGACAAAACGGCTTCCCACTGCCACCTCCAGGCGATTGCGAAGATGGCTGGGCACTTCTACATAGAGGCCGGATGAATCGCCACAGGTAGTGGCGATCAACTCTTCAGGGCCATGGTTTTCTTTATAAAATCCTAAAACGCTCGGATGCTTTTTTTCAATCATTTGATCTGACACTTCAACTCTCCTGGAACCAAAAGTCCGGCAAAACTGTTAAAGGGGAAATCCGGCCGATAGGGGTCGTAGCAATGATAACCGGATGAAACCACCCATAGGATAGATTTCCCCCAATTTGTTTTCAACTACCCCTTTCTTTCCATTATTCATTTAATTTTACACCGCATTTCCCGCAAAAGCTGAATTCCTCCGGAATATATTTTGTGCCGCACCCGGCGCAGCTTTTAAGGGGTGCCCCATGTATGTACGAATGGCTCCCGCCTTCGGCCGACTTTTGCCGCATGCCCACATAATCCACCTTTCTCTTTTCCAAAAAGGCGCTAAAACCCTCGATGGGTTCTGCCGTGGCGTAGTGGACCGAGAGCCAGTCCCTGGCATGCTGAAGGGTCGTCCAGGCCAAATCCCCCCAGAAATTGCATTGGACTTTGGTATAGCGCATGCAGTCAGGGAATTTGTCGATAAGTTTTTCACATAGGCCCTGGACGGCTTCATCCAGTTTCTCATAGGGGACCACCTCGTTCACCAACCCCCACTCCAGGGCGGTTTTGGCGTCGATCTCGTCTCCCACCATCACCATCCAGCGAGACCGTTTATCCCCGATGGCCAGCGGCAGCCACTGGGTGGCCCCGCCGGCCGAAACACTGCCCGTGCGGGTGCCGGGCTGAATGAAACGGGCATGCTCGGTAGCAATGGAAAGATCGCAAGCAAGGTTGATCTCGTTGCCGCCGCCGGCCACAACCCCATTGATCCGAGCAATGACCGGCTTGCCGCAGGTTCGAATCATGTAAAGCATCCTTTCGTAATACTCCCACCAGGCATAAAACTCGTGGGGACGCTTAGGATAGATCGTCGCATAGGTTCCCGCGTCTCCTCCTGTACAAAACGCCTTTTCTCCGGCTCCCGTAATGACCGCCACGGCAATCTTGTCATCCACGGTCACGTCGTGCAGCGCCTCACAAAGTTCCCAAAGTTCTGTACCCGTATAAGCATTGTAACTCTCGGGGCGGTTGAGGGTTATGGTAGCGACCCAGTCCTTTTTGTCGTAAAGAATCTCTTTAAAATCAAAATCTTCCACCGGTCTGCCTCTAAAAATTCTTGCATGTCTGTCCATCTAGACCTCCAAAGTTTGAAATATAGAAAATTCTGTCAAATCCGATGATGCCGGCGCAAGTCGGATCACGGCATTGGGACCGATATATACCCTGTCGGCGATTTCAACGTTGCCGATCACCACCGCAGTGGGATGCAGCCCTGCTGTGGCTGCGATTACGGGCCGATCACCGGCATGATTTGCCTCTATCATCACTCCACCTCCTTTACGGCGTCGTCCGCAGTCAGTCGTTTCAACGCCTGTTCATATTTCTGCGCCGTCTTGTTCACAATTTCCTCGGGAAGTTTTGGTGCCGGGGGCTGTTTGTTCCATTGAATCCCCTCCAGGTAATCCCGTAAAAATTGCTTGTCAAAACTCGGTTGGGGTATACCGGGATTGTATCGATCTTGCGGCCAGAACCGCGACGAATCCGGAGTCAGTAATTCGTCAATCAGAACCAACTCGTCATCGATAAGGCCGAATTCAAATTTGGTGTCCGCAATGATAATCCCTCGTCGTTCGGCAATCTCCCTCCCTTTTTCATAAAGTGCCAGACTCACGTCGTGCAGTTGATGTGACAGGTTATCACCAATGATTTCGACCATCTGATCGAAAGAAATATTTATATCGTGGGCGCCCCCTTCGGCCTTGGTTGAGGGGGTAAAGATCGGCTGCGGCAGCCTTTCAGACTCCCAAAGCCCGGGGGGCAGCCCGATCCCACATATAGCACCGGTTTGGCGGTATTCCTTTAAACCGGAGCCGGCCAGGTATCCCCTGACGATACATTCAACCGGCAACGGGTCGGCCTTGCGCACCCACATGCTTCTTCCTTCCAGAATCTCTCGGTGGGGTTGACACTCCGGCGGGAAGGCTCCCGCACTGGTTGAGATCATGTGATTGGCAATGATGCCATCGGTGGCTTTGAACCAGAATGCGGAAATCTGTGTCAAAATGCGGCCTTTATCCGGTATGGGGTCATCCATCACCACGTCAAAGGCGGAAATGCGGTCGGTAACCACGATTAACAGGGTTTCTCCGAAATCGTAAATATCGCGAACCTTGCCCTGTTTGATGAGGTTCAAGCCTGACAGATTGGTTTCATTGATCAACATTCTTGCATCCATAATTTTGTTAATTCTCCTGTTTCTATGTTTTGTGCATTAGACAGTTTATGAAAAAGTCCGGCAGTAAACAGCCTGGCGAATTGTTTTATTGCTCCTGGGTAACGTCAAGAGCCTTGTACGCCTGCCTGATATTATGGCATGCTACCAGCACATCTTTTTGATAGTTTTGCTCCTTGACATGGGTTGTTCTAAAAAAACGAGCGTCCTCTTGGGAGCGGATCACGGCACCGGCCAGGTGCGCCGCCATACCCGCACCACAGTGATCACCTCCAGTCCGCGCTCTCTTGCAGAGCGCGCGTAGTCGGCCGTCATATCCGGTAGCCGATGGGCAGACAAGATTTTCATTTCATAGGCCATTCGCCAAGAATTGAGCATAAAAAAAGGCCAACAGTGCTAAACACCGTTGGCCTATCTCGAACCGATCTCCTCGCTGGTCGAGGTTATCCTTTCGCTATCCGCCAAATCGTTTACAAAATTTTATTGAGCTACTTCAAGTCATTGGTTCGCTGCGGTCAAGAAAAATTGATCATAGTGTTATCCTGTTTAGATCGGCATATTCATAATTTTATCATACGCTGCAATGGTTTTGTTGCGAATCTGCATCATAAACTCGAAGGCCACGCTGGATTTCTCGGCAGCAATCATGGTCTGGTGAATATTGGTATGCTTTCCGGTGACCAAATTTTGTATGCTTTCATTGGATTCATGCTGGAGCCGGCTGACTTGATCAAGGGAATCCGTCAGCATTTGACCGAAAGAAGTTGATTCGGTTTGTGGTGCCTGTTTATTGGCTGAAGTAACTCCCGGCGGTGATTCGGTATTGTTTTGTATCGTGATATCATTCATGGCTAACGACCTCTTTTCAATGCTTTTAGCGCCACATCTTTGGCGGTTTTAGGGGCTGTAGCGTTGGCCTCATAGCCCCCGGTTATCGAAATCATACTCACCATCAGCTCCATTTCAGGTGTTTTTTCTATACTTCTTATACGCAAAATTCACACCATATCTGAAAACAAGTATAATAAATCAGATATATAAATCATCATTGCTAATGCAGGGAACATTTATGGTTCGTGAGTCATAACGGATAAATTTTTCACAATACCTGATTATGTCTTCTGTGGATAAAATGCCAAATTCTTCACAGAACCATATCATCTTTCTGGTATTTTTAGAAATTAAAATTCCGCTATAATTTTTACAAGAAGGACAAATTCCCCTCTCTTGATCACCATGGTTCATTAGACCTATCCTCTTTACAGGTTTCAGGAGTATACATGGGGTAATCAGGATGTTTTTTTGGCATAAGTTGGTTCTTCCCTTCAGTATAACCAGGGAATTTTATCAATAGGTAAAGAAAATAAAGGTCGTGATTGATAAAATTAGGGAACTATCCATAATCGCTTCTCGCAAGAAAGGTTCGATGAAAAATGAGACGATATTTACAATGCTAATACAACCGGCACGGTCTGCGTTGTCATATTCCTGCTACTTTACCTTAAGTTAAGGTGCCTCTTAAACTTAGGGCGATCCCATATATTTATGGTATCGCTCCACCTGAAGCTGCGTGATTAAACCCCGCCGCAAAAAATAATCTTCTTCCCTCGGCTCTTGACTCTCAAAAAGGCTTAGTTCCAGAGACTTAAAAACGCCCTGGGGTGAAATAAAAAGGGCTTTACCCTTATCCGTATCTTCGACATGGATAAAATATTTACCGGAAGCTTTATTTTTATATAAATCCATTCTTTTTCCTCCGGCTATTTTGAAAACATCGGCCGCTTCGGGATCACGCCTTATCCTGGAACCGGTATCTGCCGCAACGCATAAGCAACGGCTGAACGAAAATCCGGCCAAAGCCTCATTCAATCATAAAACAGTACAAATATAGGCCTCGATTGCATCACCTCTACATCTGTTCAAGCCTTCGAATCCTCTCATCCACAGGCGGATGGGTGCTGAAGAGCTTCATAACCCCGCCACCCCGCAGAGGATTGACGATAAACATATGGGATGGATTTCGTCCGGTGGCAAAGGCGTTGGGGGCTTCGCCGGGGATGATATAAACTTTCGGCATGGGAAGGCCGGCGCTGGCCGACAATTCCCTTACCATTGTGTAAAGCTCCGGGGTCTCATTCTGAGTAACCTCCCGGGCTTTGTACATGCGAAGCACAATCCGTTCACTGAACCAGTATGTTCCAATGTTCATTATACAGGCCAGGCCAAAGGCAATCACCATACCATTCTGCCCGCCCAATGCCCGGCCTGCTACCACCAGCAATGCGGTCAGCGCTGTCATTAGCAGAGTGATTTTTATTCCGTTCATTTTGGTATCCTTCAGTTGGGTATTGAGGCCCGCTTTATCCGGTTTGAATCTCTATCTCAGAACACAGGATCTAAGAACAAGCCGGGGCTGTTTTCCTGGCGCTATTATGATTTTTTCATAGCCGAAAAAGTACTTGAGCAACTTTAGTGCCAGTTAATCAGGCAGAAGGCCATTTTTTTTGGTCGGTCATTGAATCAGTTTAGTTTATTGAAAAAACATAAGATAATGATTTAGGACATGCCAAGTTGCTCAACTTAATTGGATCGATTCTCTAAATAAGTCGTTTTTCTGCAACTGCCACGAGTTAACCAAGTGGGGAGTTTTGAACTAGTGGGGGAAAATCTCCCACACTGTTTTTCTTCTCTGGAATTTAAAAGCGCACATGTGATCAGAATTGCCTTTCCTTCTTTTTTTGACCTCCGGCAAGATTTGCACCGTCCGGTGCAGGATCTCTTCTGTAAGTAGTTTTTCCACCTTCGATCAGCTCCGGCACTTTTTCCACCACAAAACCGATGCCGGTGAGCAATGCCCAAAGCGGCAGGAGGATGAGCAGTGCTATTCCACCAAATACCGTGATAAGGATTTTCTTTATCATCTGATTTCTCCCACACTATGCCAGTTAAACAAACCGCCTTTGCGTCTCGGACGCTGATGCAGGAGCACCTCTTTTTGAAATGCCTTTTTGTAAAGCCTCGTGCCCATCCATTTTTTTGGGCCAATCCCGAGTATCTTAAACTCGGTTGTGAGGATGACCGTGGCAAACTATACAGCTTTCTTTGTTCTGCCATGATGGTCTTGCCCATATTGCCGGAGCGCCAGGCTTCCTTGATCTATACCCGATCTTCAGGGATACCGGTATCTTTGAACATCTGACAGCCACGGGCTTTTTGGATTTCGATAATCGTAAGAATAGCAAGGGGTATGCCAGAAAAATGCCTGGATAGACTTGCACTTGCATCCAGGTTTATTTT
>JBAVYC010000937.1:0-2984 GCA_049698595.1 Desulfobacterales bacterium
CCAAGGGGATATCCGGCGCCTATGTGCCCTTGGGGGCCACGGTGGTGCGCAAGCACATCGGCGATCGCTTTAAGGAGCAGTTTTTCAGCCATGGGGCCACCTACGCCGGACATGCCCTGGCCTGTGCCGCCGCGCTTGCCGTCATCCCCATTTACCAGGAAGACAATCTCATCGAGAATTCGGCCAAGATGGGCAAATATCTGCTGGAAAAGGCGCTGGAGCTGCAGGATAAGCATCCCTGTATCGGTGATGTGCGCGGCCTTGGTTTGTTCGTGGGCCTGGAATTGGTTAAAAATAAAAAAACGCGTGAGCCCATTATGCCGGTGGCGGCCAAGATTCGCCCGGGAATGAATCCAAAACTGGAGGTGGCCAAGCGACTGGGCGAATTGGGATTGATGGCCATGGCGGCCAACCCGAGCAATGTCATCGCCTTGGCGCCGCCGCTGATTGTCACCAAAGATGAAATCGATGAAGGCATCGGCATTGTGGACCAGGCGTTGAAAGCTGCAGATGCCTATGCGGAAGCATAACACCAATGAATATTCTAGTCATCAATGCCGGCAGTTCCTCGGTCAAGTTCACATTGTTCGGAATGGAAGACGATACAGTAATGGCAACCGGTATTGTGGAACGTATCGGGCTCAAGGGAACGCAACTTTATTATCGAAACCTGAGAGGGGCTGAAATCAAAACAAACGCTGAAGTTGCCGATACCAGCCAGGCAATTGACGCGCTGACCTCTCTGCTGATGGATGAGAAACTGGGTGTTATTCGATCAAAAGAAGAAATCTCAGCGATCGGGCACCGAGTCGTTCACGGTGGTGAGAAAATAAAGACTTCAGCGTTGATCACCACCGCGGTCAAGAAGATAATTGCAGAATGTTTCGAATTGGCGCCCCTGCACAATCCTCCTAACATGGAGGGTATCGAGACCTGTGAAGCCAATTTCCGCGGCGTTCCCCAGGCTGCCGTGTTTGATACGGCCTTTCATACCACCCTTCCGGACTACGCTTACCTGTATGGGCTTCCTTATCACCTTTATCAGGAAGACAAAATTCGCAAGTACGGTTTCCATGGGACCAGCCATCAATATGTTTGTCAAACAGCGGCCGAGTTGCTCAAACAGCCCTTTGACGAGCTTAAAATTATATCCTGCCATCTCGGTAACGGGTGCAGCGTTACGGCCGTTGACAGGGGCATAAGCATCGATACCAGCATGGGGTTCACACCTTTGGAAGGATTGATTATGGGTACCCGCTGCGGTGATCTTGACCCGGCCATCACTTTATACCTGATGGAGCATAAAAGTCTCGACGCTACTCAAATCAATGAACTTTTCAATAAACAGAGTGGGCTTCTAGGACTTGCGGGAATCGGTAGCAGTGATTTGCGTGACATTCTTGTTGCCCGGGAAGAAGGAAATCAGCAGGCTGAAACCGCCATTCATGCGTTTGTATACCGGATTAAGAAATATATCGGCGCATATACGGCAGCCATGGGTAGCCTGAATGCAATTGTATTCACAGCCGGTATCGGTGAGAACTCTGCACTGATACGCGAAATGGTCTGCAGCGGCTTGGAAGGTTTGGGAATCATTTTGGACCCTGAAAAGAATTTGCGGGCCAATGGGAAACCATGTCAAGTTGAAAGCAATCAAAGCCAGGTTAAAATTATGGTGGTCCCTACCGACGAGGAATGGGCCATCGCCCTTCAAACGCTGCAATTAGTCCAGATGTAATATACCCCGATAGCCTAGGCCATCGATTAGCCCCTGCCTTTCCAGGGGATTAGTTTGGCTTCCAGCTGGCGCATTGCAATTTCAATGGCAAAGCCGATGATCCCAATGATGATGATGCCCAAGACCACGAGATCCGAAGACAAAAAATTGGCGGCCACCATGATCATAAAGCCGATGCCGACATTGGCGGCCACGAGTTCGGCAGCGATCACTGTCGCCCAGCAAACCCCCATGGCGGTGCGCACCCCGGTAAAGATCTCCGGCAGTGCATTCGGCAGGATTACATATCGCAGAACCTGCCATTTCGAGGCGCCGAGCGAATAAGCCGCGTGAATCTTCGAGATCCTGACGCTTGAAACACCCGATCGTGCGGCAATGGTCATAATAAAGACGGCAGTCAAAAAAAGCAGAATTATTTTTGCTTTTTCGCCGATTCCGAACCATAAAACCACCAGCGGGATCAGGGCTAGCGGCGGAATGGGACGCATGAATTCGACAATTGGGTCAAACAGCCCGCGCGCTACCGTCGATAGCCCCATGGCGAATCCGAGGGGAATTCCCACCAGACATCCGAAAAACACGCCGGTTACAACTCGGAACACGCTGTAGCCGATGTGTTGCCAAAGCGTAAAATAGCGGTACCCCTCGGTTGCGGTCGAAACAAATTGTCCAGCGACGGCTTCCGGAGAAGGCCAGAAGATCGGGTCTGTCCATTCATACACACCGGACAGGCCCCAGACAACGGCCAGGATGAAGAGGGTCAGGATACTCCAGAAGCGTCCGCCGGTGACCATCGAGGCGTCGCCAAAGCGGACGGTCTTCTGTTTCTGAAAGCTGCTTTGCGCCAAACCCAGCCATACCGCAAGGCCTGATGGCGGCTTCTTTTTTTTCGCCATGGTCTGCTTCCTATAGATTTTATTCTACAGTTGAAAACTAGGATGGAGAAAATTACCTGATACATGTTCAATAAATTTAATCCCAGTTTTATTTCTAGCTACGGGTGTCAAGTGTCAGGCCAGCCACGAGTCAAAAAAAAACGACCGATCTAATCGAAAAAGAAACTTTTGGAGCTCGGTTCCGAAATCGGCCGTTGTTGGGTTTCGCATTTCGCAATAACACCGGTAAAATGTAGGTTGGGTTGAGTGCAACGAAACCCAACAAAGCTTGTAGTAGGCTCAACCCAACCTACAAAATGCAAAGTGGCCCAGGATGGAGCCAACTCCAACTTTTGAAATGAAGTTTCACA
>JBAVYC010000938.1:0-4963 GCA_049698595.1 Desulfobacterales bacterium
CAGAAAGAAGGCACCGACAAGTACAGGACTGGTTTGGGGGTTATCCGGAAGATGAAGTGGTCAATTCGAAAGGGCCCAAGAAGGGCTCCTACCGGGTGATGCGAGGCGGCGTTTGGTACCGCCCGGCTCGTGATGCCCGGTCTGCGAGCCGCTTTGGGAGTCCCCCGCGTTATAGGTTCCAACATATCGGCTTCAGGCTTTGCATGACGCCATGAAGAAAATCACATGACTCACGTATGAAGGGGGTGGTTCGTTTTTCAAAATAAGATTCATCTATTGAGCTAAATTTGAAACTAACAACAGGAAAAGGAGGAAAAAATGAAAAAGTTCAAATTATTTTCCGTAATGATTGCAGTGGCGCTCATCTTCGGCTTCTGGGGAATGGCTTCAGCGGGAACCCTGGACGAAATTGCGAAAAGAGGGGAACTTCGTATCGCCTGTCAGACCCAGGGAGCTCCTTTCAGCTTTGTCGATAGGAATGGCAATCGGACAGGCAGCTCTATAGATCTTTGTGAGATGATCGCCAAGGAAATGGGTGTCAAGGTCAAGTACCTCAACTATGACTGGGATGGTCTCATCCCTGCGCTGCTTTCTAAGAAGGCCGACATGCTTGCGGCCGACATGACGCCGACCCTGAAAAGAGCCATGAAAATCGCTTTTACCGACCCTTATATGTATACCGGTAGCGTGGTGTTCGTGAAGCAGGACAGCCCGATCAAGTCCCTCGCAGACGTCAAGAAACCAGGGACCAAGATTGCCGTTCTTTTGGGTTCAACCGGTGAAAACGATGCCAAAAAAGCCTTTCCGGATGCCCAATTAAAGACCTACAAAGGCGGCGGACCGCTTCTGATCAATGCGATGCTCGCGGGGCACACCGATGCCGGGGTGAACGACGGCTCGGCCGTACGCGGCCAGGCAGCCAGCTTTCCGCCCAATAGCGTCCGAATTCTGGAAGGGCAGCTGTCCAAATCCCCGTTGGCTTTTGCGGTGCGTTACGATTCCCCGGATCTGCGCGAATGGCTCAACCTATTCTTCCTGCACGTCAGTCTAGACGGCCGTCTCGATGACAACTTGAATTACTGGGTCAATTCTCTGGATTGGAAGAAAGATCATTAAACCATCTTTGATTTTTCGGGCTGATTAAATTTTATCTCGTGTGAGCCGGTTCAGCCGGCTCACCCCCCGTTGCATCAAACCCAAAACATAAAATTTACGGGTAAAAGATATGCTTGAAGCCTTCAATTTTAGGGTCATCCTGGAATACATGCCGCTGTATCTGCAGTGCTTTGTGGCCACCTTGTGGCTCTCGGCGCTGTCACTGCTTGGAGCACTTCTGGTCGGAATCATGGCCTGCGCCATGCGACTCAGTGCGTCTCGCGTGGTCTCCAGCATCTCCGGTGTCTATATTGAGAGTATCCGTTCCACACCATTGCTGGCACAGCTCTATTTTTTCTATTTCGGTCTTCCGTCTATTGGCATTATGCTTCCTGAATGGGTTACCGGCGTTTTTGCCCTAACCTTGAACAGTGGCGCCTATTATGCCGAGATCGTTCGGTCAGGCATTCAGGCCATTCCCAACGGACAGATCGAAGCGGGAATTGCCTCCGGCTTGAACTATTTCCAGCGTATGCGCTATATCATCCTGCCTCAGGCGCTCGGTATGACGATTCGGCCCATGCTGGGACAGGCCATCGTTCTCGTCAAGGATTCCTCGCTCCTCTCGTTGATTTCGATTATGGAGTTGACACGGGCCGGCCAGTTGTTGACATCGGATCGATTTATGCCCGCTGAAGGGTTCCTGACGACCGCGGCCTTTTATCTGATTATTTATTACATGCTCAAAGGCTTCTCAAGTTGGTCGGAAAAGCGACTGATTTTCAGGGAAGCGCATTGAGAAACGGGGAGAAAAGCTATGTGGGGTTTCTATTTTAATGAATTGATTCGCAGCCTGCCGTTTTTTATCAAAGGGCTCTGGATGACGGTAGCGGTTTCCGGATTAAGTCTTATCATGGGGACCATCATCGGCTTCATATGGGGAATCCTAAGGGCCAGCAGGAATAAAATATTGCGGTCCTTGATCGGTGCCTGGGTAGACCTGATTCGGGGCACGCCTTTCCTGGTCCAGGTCTTTATTGTTTTTTTCATCCTGCCCGGTATCGGAATAGAATTGGAGGCTTTTCCAGCCGCGGTCATCGCCCTGACCAACCTGGCCGCCTGTTTTATCTGTGAGATCGTGGCCGGCGGTATCCTGGCAGTTTCATCCGGACAACGAGAAGCGGCGACGGCCTCAGGCCTTTCAGCCTATCAGCAACTTCGATACATCATTCTTCCCCAGGCCATGCGCACGATACTGCCCCCGCTGGTGGGTCAATATGTGCTGCTCGTTAAAGACTCATCCGTGGTTTCCGCTATCGGGGTTGTGGATGTGACCCGTGTCGGCTGGCTGACCGTTCAGCGGATCCCGGAAGGTATCATGGTGTTCGGCCTGGTGGGTATTCTGTATTTTATCGTTTGCTATCCGTTGATCAATCTTTCAAATATCCTTGAAAGACGGATGACGGTCGGGGCTACCCGGCTCTGATCCAAAGCATCCTGACGGCACCAAAAAACGTGCTTCATAAAAAGGGAATGGGGATATGATATCTTTCAAGAACGTCAACAAATGGTTTGGAGACCTTCATGTTTTGAATAATATCGATCTTGAGGTCGAAAAGGGCGAGGTGGTGGTGGTCTGCGGCCCGAGCGGATCGGGGAAAAGCACGCTGATTCGTTGCATCAATCGCCTGGAACCCATTCAGGAGGGCGAACTCATCGTGGACGGTATGAAGGTTCATGACAAGAAAACCAATATGACCCAGATCCGGGCGGAGATCGGTTTTGTTTTTCAATCCTTCAACCTCTATCCTCATATGACAGCCCTCGACAACATCACCATTGCGCCGATCAAAGTTCGAAATATTAAAAAGGCGGAAGCGGAAAAACTCGGCAAGCAAATTTTGGCGAGAGTGGGATTGGGGGACAAGTCAAAAGCTTACCCAACCCAGCTTTCGGGGGGCCAGCAACAACGGGTAGCCATTGCGCGGGGTTTGTGCATGCGCCCGAAGATGATGCTCTTTGATGAACCAACATCGGCACTGGACCCCGAAATGATTGGTGAAGTGCTCGACGTTATGGTTGATCTTGCCAAAGAGGGCATGACCATGATCGTGGTTACCCATGAGATGGGATTCGCCCGGGAAGTGGCGAAGCGGGTGGTATTTATGGACGCAGGGCAAATCATTGAAGTGGCACCACCCAAAGACTTCTTTAACAACCCCAAAAGTGAACGCTCTAAAATATTCTTGAACGCGATATTGTAATGAAAATCAATATTTTATCATGTATCATCTAGGCAAAGCTTAGGTATTCATAGGTATGAATCGCTTACAGGAGACTTTCGATGATCGAACATATCGCTATCGTCGGCGCCGGCAACGGAGGTAAAGCGGCTGCAGTTGATATGGCGCTGCAGAATAAACATGTGCGTCTGTTTGAATTCCCGGAGTTTAAAAGGAACCTTGACGCAATCAAGGAAGCAAACATCTTGACGGCGACGGGTGCCGTCACGGGGAAAGCGCATCTTGAACTGGTAACCTGCGATCTTAAAAAAGCGCTGGAGGACGTCGACACAGTAATGATCTGCACCCAAGCGCTGGCTCATGATCGTTTGGCGCATGAAATCGCGTCGTTTATAAAACCCGACCATCTACTTATTTTGAATCCTGGTTCCACCGGTGGATCGTTGCATTTTGCCCACGTATTTCGGAAGCTTGGTTTACAGCAACTTCCGACTATGGTCGAGACCTCAACCTTAACTTACGGCTGCCGAGCAAAAGATGCGCTGGTGGAAATTTCCGTCAAGGTTAACCGTGTCGCTTATGGAACATTGCCGGCAAAGGCCGTCAGCCGCTTCGGGCCGGAACTGGAAGCATTATATCCGGGTTTGGTTCGCACTGCCAGTGTGCTTGAAGCCGGGCTGAACAATGCCAATCCGGTTATTCATCCACCGATTACCATTTTGAATGCTGCACGGATAGAGAATGAAGGAGACAGCACGTTTTTTTACAAAGATGGCGTCTCGCCGACCGTCGCAGACTTGATTCAGAAGCTGGATGAGGAACGAATGGCCTTGCTAAAAGCCCTTGGATATGAAGCCCAAGCAGATCCCGTAACCTCTGTACAACAGGGATATGCGCGAAGTACGGATTATTATGAATGTTATAAAAATGGACCTGGTTATAGCGGCTTCCGCAATCCGAACACCCTCGATAACCGCTATATCCACGAAGATGTCGGCATGGGATTGGTTATGTTCTGCTCACTCGGTAAATTTTTACAAATACCCACGCCAACCTGCCAAGCCATTGTACACATGGGCGAAGCCATATCCGGTATCAATTACTCCACCGAAAGCAAACGAACGTTGCAGAAATTAGGACTCAAGGGATTGAGCGTGGAAGAACTTAAAACGTTTCTTGAAACCGGTGAAATGCCTGCTATTTAAAAATATCATGAAATCATGAAAGCAGCGGTTCGAATTCGCGAGCCCTTGGGAATATCCCGAAGGTTGCGTCGGAGTGAATAAAGAAGATGCCCACCTGAAGCTCTTTGGATTACCTTTTAACGCCTGAATCTTTATGAGTAAAGAAAAGAATCCATGCTGAACATAGGTTAAGGAGGTGAATCCGTGATTATAGGCGTACCCAAAGAAATAAAAAAAAATGAATCTAGAGTTTCAATTACACCACCTGCGGTAGATGCGCTCGTTTCAAAAGGGCACCAAATTATAATTGAAACACAAGCCGGTGTGGGCAGCGAAATATCCAACGAAGACTACAGCTCAGCCGGGGCAATGCTATCCCCCGATGCCAAAACGGTGTTCCAAAAGGGGGAAATGATTCTTAAAGTCAAAGAACTTTTCCCG
>JBAVYC010000939.1:0-2759 GCA_049698595.1 Desulfobacterales bacterium
TGTGAAACTTCATTCAAAATTACAGATTTGCCACTAAGGCACTAAGACACAAAGGGATGATATGTATTTTGATCTTGGTGCCTTGGAGTCTTTGTGGCTGAACCAATAACATCAAAGTTTCTATTCATAATTTACCCGAAGCAACGTTTGCGGTAAAATTCAGCTATTAGGCGCGGTCTAAAAATCCTTGACAAAGTACCATAATTTGGTACTATATGGCGAATGAAACGGAAACATCGCAAGACCCTGGAACTTATCTTTAGCAGACCTGTTAGCGGCAGTATCAAATGGACTGATATTGAGGCGATGTTCGTTGCTCTTGGTGCTGAGGTCAGCGAGCGTCAAGGTTCAAGAGTTGCGGTTTTTTTATTTAATGAGGTAAGAGTATTCCATAGACCTCACCCAACGCCAGATACTGACAAAGGTGCGGTCTCGAGCATCAGGAAATGGTTGGAAAGCCATGGAGTTACACCATGAATATCATGACAGTTGAAGGCCATAAAGCTAAAATCGAATACGACCCCGAGATCGATATGTTTCGGGGAGAAATCCTTGGGCTCAATGGGGGAGCTGATTTTTATGGTAAAACACCGGATGAATTGCGCTTGGAGTTTAAAAAATCATTGAAGGTGTTTCTTGAGGTCTGCACAGAAAAAGGTATTGAACCTTATAAAGAATATTCCGGCAAGTTTAACCTGCGCATTCCTCCTGAGCTGCATGCTGAAATAGCATCAAAAGCTTCGACAGAAGGAAAGAGCCTAAATCAGTGGATTGTTGAAACGCTGGATCAAATTGTTCATACCTATTAAAACCTCTGCCTGTTTGATAAATTTTCCTGCCTCCCAAAGCTTGTAGTGATGTCCCCGGAGCGTTACAGCGCATCAGTTGCATCGGTATTGGACGGCGAAAAAATATTTAGTGCCGATTAGGGTCGCGATGACTTTGGTGAGCGACTGGGTGTCATTACAGAAAAAAGCAGCACTGAATGCTTTGCCTGTTAAATCAAGCCTGTTTGGAAAACGTCCAGGACTTTGGCCTTATCCAGTAAATCTTCCGAAATGGTTGTCGGAAGTTCATTTGATAGACGGGCGATGACATGCCCCCATGCTTCCTGCTTCGAGAATAAATGCAACGCCCTATTTCAGCTGATCTCCTACCGCCACAGTTCTTGATGGCTGTAAATTAACTATCTGACGATTTTCGTTTACTTTCACAGCCGCTGCGCGAATTGCGGAATACCATACGCCGACATAATAACCGGCATGGTCTATAATGTTGAACCCCCATGGTTCGGCGGTAGTTCCCATACCTTGGAGGGAAACCCTATCTATGATTATGCGGAAATCTTCCGACTCAGGATCGATTTGCACCCACAGCTTTAAATTCAGCTCATAGTTTTCATTTATGCCAACGATGACTGTCGGCCTACTTTTTGCTCCCCTGAAGTAATATTTGTGGTTCGGTAAAATCTGATAGGTTTCGAAAGATTGCTTGACTTCCGGATTTGACTTTAGCTTCCCATAATTTGACAATGAACACCCGCCAAGGGGGATTAAAATCATGACAAATAAAATGATCGCAGTAAAAAGCCTTCTCTTGTTAGTTATTGATATAACCATTTCATTATCTCCCGGAATCTTTTCTCCGCATATTGTTCCTTTGACCGTTTGACGCAGATATTTTTAACCTAAATTTAGGGTTAATTCAATCACTAAATCAGCGGCCCCCAGCAGAGGTGGCCCCGGCCCCTGCCAGGGGCCATCCTCATACCCCCAGCTTGCTGGTGGTCGCTGATTTTGCCAATATCGAGTTCGCATTGACCCATTCCATATTTTCAGTTAATGTATCCCTATGTCTTCCGAGGTTCTCATCTGGTTGCAGGATAATAGACCCCAATGTTGCATAAACGATATTGAAAAATCGGTTAATAATTAGTTATTATTATAGAAATTACATTAGCATGCTATTTTCTGGATACCCCTTAAAGTGAATTCGAAGGATGGGCTGATTTTAACATATTGTTTACCCTTCGGGAAAGCCGGAGGACTTCAGATCCTGCGTTGTAAAGGGATCGAGGTAAAGTGACTACATCTTCACCCTTTACGCCTTGGCTCTGAAGCCCTCCGGCTTTTGCAACGTTGGGGTAGAGCGGAAAGAGACCATTTTGTTGGGTTTCGCTGATAGCACAAAAATGGCTGGCAAGTAGGTTGGGTAGAGGAACGAAACCCAACAAAAGATATCGGGATGTTCAACCCAACCTACAAATAAGCCGCTGACGCTTTTAAAACCAAATCCGTAATCAGCAGGGAAAAGAATGGGTAAAGTAAAAAAAACAAAAAAGCCGAATAAACGGGTACGGAATAAAAGGAAAAAATGGCTGATACCTTTGATCTGTCTGGTCTTGATCGGGCTGGCGGCAGCGGTTTGGTATGGTTCATTGAACAGGTCAGCGACGGAACCAGCAGCAACAGTTCCACAAAAAAAAGAAACGCCTGATTTTGACAGGCTGGTTGGCAACTGGGTGCGTCCGGACGGCGGGTATGTGATCGAGATCAGTAAAATTTATCCGGACGGCAAGGTGGACGCTGCATATTTCAACCCTCAATCGATCCATGTTTCCCGCTCGACCGTTTCCGAAAAGGACGGCATAATTGAACTGTTTATTGAACTCCAGGGCAAGGGATATCCTGGATCCACTTATACGCTGAAATATAATCCGGAGTATGATGCCATGGTTGGGATCTATTTCCAGGCGGTCA
>JBAVYC010000940.1:0-1695 GCA_049698595.1 Desulfobacterales bacterium
ATCCACGAATTGATTGCCAAACTTTTGCACCACCCTTCTGCCAATATGCACCTTGTCCTGATTGCCCGGCGCGATCCACCGCTGCAGCTGACCGCTCTGCGGGCAAAAGGGCAAATGATCGAGATGCGGACCCGGGATCTGCGCTTTTCATTGGAAGAAACGCTGGCTTTCCTGCAGCAAACGACAGGGGCGCCGGTGGATAGTGCCGATGCCGCCATCCTGGAGGAAAAAACCGAGGGCTGGGTGACCGGTCTGCGCCTGGCCGCCCTGTCAGTGAGAGGCCACAAGGATTTAAAGCGCAGCTTAAGCGGTCTGCCGGTGCAAAACCGTTATGTCATGGATTATGTCGTCACCGAGATCCTCTCCCACCAACCACCGGCATTACAGGCGTGTATGCTGAAAAGCTCGGTTCTAAATCGCTTTTGCGCACCCCTTTGCGATGCGGTTTGTTGCTCAGACAGGGACCCCGGTGAATGCACCGCGAGTGGCAGCGAATTATTGGAGCACTTGGAGAACACCAACCTGTTTGTCATCCCCCTGGACGATGAGCGGAAATGGTTGCGCTATCACCACCTGTTTCAGACGCAGCTGCAACACCAACTGAAAAAACGGCTCAACGCCAAGGAAATTGGCAGGCTCCATAAACGGGCCAGTGCCTGGTTCGCCGACAATGGCTATATCGAAGAGGCCCTGTCGCATGCCCATGAGATCGGCGATAAAGAGGCCGCCGCCCGGTTGGTAAAACAACATCGCCACGATACGATGAACCAGGAGCAATGGCACCGGTTGAACCGCTGGCTGCAGCGATTTCCAGCCGATTTTATTCAGCAACATCCCGATTTGCTGCTGGCCAAGGCGTGGTCGTACCAGCGACAGGCCCGTTATGCCGAGCTGTTCGCTATTCTGGATGGACTCGAACCTACCGAATCCATAAGTAATAACAAACCCACCGACGACGGTATCTATTGGGGGGAAGTACAGGCCTTAAAAAGCTTTCAGTACTACGCAACCGCCCGGGGCGAGCTATCCGCAACCGCGGCCCGGGAGGCCTTAAACCGTCTTCCTGCCCGGTATTACAGCGTCCGTGGCGTGGCTCTTAGGATGCTGTCAGCGGCACTTCAAATGCAGGGAGAACCGGGACTATCCCAGCGTGTGGTGTTGGAAGCCTTGCAGCAGCAGGAGGCGGCATCGATCGGCGCATATAAGACCGGGTTGCTGGGCGGTCTATGTTTTACGAGCTGGATCGCCGCCGATTTAACCAGCCTGAAACAAACGGCAGCCCAGTTGCTGAGGCACGGTCAGAAGCACGACCTGCAGGAATCCATCGCCGTCGGCCGCTTTTTTACCGGTATCCGCCATTATCAACGCAACGACCTGGATCAGGCTGAACGCAATCTGGCACCGGTTGTCGGAACCACCACCACCGGAAAATTGATCGTCCCGACTGTCGTAACCTACTGTCAAAGTTCCTTTGCCCTCGCTTTGACTTACCAGGCCATGGGTCGTGCCGAAGAAGCCAGCCGGGTCATCGAGTCGGCCATCGATTATATGCTGGAAACCGGCAATGTCGATCTTTTGGAACTCTGCCAGGTGTTTCGGGCCGACCTGGCACTGCTTCAGGGACGTGTTGCCGAAGCCAATCTCTGGGCCCGGAATAACACCCCTCCACCGCTGGCCCCCGCGTACCGTTTTTTT
>JBAVYC010000941.1:0-3279 GCA_049698595.1 Desulfobacterales bacterium
ATCAAAACCTGCGGGGCCCTCAACCCAGATGAACATCCCGCCTTCAGGGCGCGACCAGTTGAAATCGGCCGGAAAGGATTTATCCAGGGCAGACAACATGGCTTCCTGTTTGGGTCGGTATAAATTGGACAAAACCCCGCAGAATCTGTTTGCTCATCGAAACAGACTGCCCGGAAAGCTCAAAAGTCCAGAAACAAAATAAAGATAACCTTACTAGGCGCTACCTGGGCCGGTCAAAAGTGCCCATAACATGTCCTCTAAATTCTATCCCAATAATATTTGTCATTCGGCCTCTTTTATCTGCCATTTGTGCGCTGTCATCCGTCATCTGACTTCTGTCCTCCGTCATCTGACTTCTGTCATCCGGCCTCTGACTTCTGTCGTCCGGCCTCTGACTTCTGTCGTCTGGCCTCTGACTTCTGTCATCTAACCTCTGTCATCTGTCATCCGGCCTCTGACTTCTGTCATCCGGCCTCTGACTTCTGTCGTCCGTCATCTGACTTCTGTCGTCTGGCCTCTGATTTCTGTCATCTGACTTCGGTCTTCTGTCATCCACCCTCAATCCTTACCAGAAGGGAAAAAAAGGCACCGCAGCCAATGTAACAGTGAATTTTCGCCCAAAAGTTCTTTGTCGGCTCGATCGAAACCCTGATATAGTTTTACGGGATCTGAGAACCACTGGGCCCGGGTCGTCATCGGCTGCACAGCATCCAGCTTTTTGACGACTTTGGCCGGGTTTCCCGCCGCCACGCAGTTGGCCGGGATGTCGTCCACGACCACCGCACCGGCTCCGATAATGCTGTTTTCTCCAATGGTGACGCCCTTGCAAACAATGACGCTGTCGCCGATCCAGGCGTTATCTTCGATCTTAATGGGTGCGGTTTTCCCGATGGAGATTCGGTTGTAAATACCATGCCAGTCCGAATCGGTAATATAGGCATTGCTGGCAATCATACAGTTGTCGCCGATAAGGATTTCATGGGCCGAGCCAATTCGCACGCCGGAACAAATCAAACAATAGTTGCCGATTCGTATACGTCCCTTGTCTTTTTGCTCCGCCCAGATGGCCAGCCTGACATTTCTGTCGGCCGATGCCACCACATTGACATAGTCACCCAGTTCAATTGGGGCACCAAAGATTTCCACATGCCAGGGCTGCATAAACCGGAAACCCTCTCCGAGGCATTCAAGCTGAGGGCGCAGGAAGTGATTGACATAGAAGTCTTGGAATTTCTGGTAGGCTTTCTTAAGGTAGTATGGACGATGGTCTCTTCTCAACGAAAATGCCTTATTGAGTGCAACCGCTCAATCTTCGTTGCCTGTTGTTTGGGAGTGGAAGTGGATAGTCATATTGAAAACAAAATAAATTAACTATTCTAAAATGAGACCGTTAGTCGATTAGGTTTTATTCAATGCCCTTCCAAAACTCATGGCTGAACAATTGACAGGCCGGAGTTAGGTTGTAAATGGCATCGGCCGCCATGAGGGCCACGGCATTGGTCCAGGTAATCTTTTCTTCAGGCCAGATAATCATATCGGGAACAGTGAACCCGCACCAATAGGAACCATCTTCATACCTGCAGCCGGCAATCCAACTAAATATAATCTTGGCAAGTGCCCGATTCCCCGTTGCAGCCAGCGCTATAACCAACTCCGAGGTCTCAGCTATGGTCACCCAGGGCTCGTCGGCAACGCACCGAACGCCCCTGTCTGCGACCATATATTTTGCCCAGTATTTATCGATTCGCTTTTGGGCATCAGCTCCGGTTAAAACGCCGGCGAGAATCGGATAAAACCAGTACATGGAATAACGGGACTTGGCGATGTTGAATAAATGGGGTTTCTGCCGGATGGCATCGCCTAACTTAATCAAAGCCTTTTCCCATTTAAGTGCGGGACGCCCGAGCAGTTTGGCTATGGCCAGGGCGCATTTAAGACTCATGTAAATAGAGCTGGACCCGGTTAAAAGCGCCATTGGATCCACCTGGCCTTCAGGGCTGATCGCCCAGTGGATCTCGCCCTCAGAGGTTTGAAGTCGCAACGCGAACTCTATGGCGGCCGACACGGTCGGCCACATCCGCCTGATAAAGTCAATATCCGCGGTAATGAGATAATAGTGAAATACACCCACTGCAATGTAGGAGGACATGTTGGCATCCCGGGTCCGGTCTGCCGGCACCCCCTGCATGTAGGCCGAATACCAGCAGCCATCTTCAAGCTGCATCCGCGCCATCCAACCAAATGCACGGCGGGCATGGGACAGATACCCGCCGATACTCAGCCCCATGGCAGCCTCAACATGATCCCAGGGATCTGTTTTTTGGCCATCACACCACGGGATTTCTCCACTAGGCAATTGGGTTTCTGCAATCAAGCTGCAAACAGCATCGATATTGATAGAAAGATCCGGTACCGATCTCCTAACCGAGATTTCAGATTTCATCCAGCGCTACCTTTCATATTATTGTAAACCGATATTAATATAGATAATTCAAGCCATAATCAAGAGGCAATTTCGCATTAAATTTTTAACCGGTGATATACATGGGTTTCCACAGATTCTCAGAAACCCGGTATTCTGAGTACCCTCGGTCAGAAACAATCAATATCGGGGTTTATCCATGCCCAGTAATGGAAAAAGCTGGACTGATCATATTTTTCAACCTTGACTTTGTTAATTTCTTTGTTTAGTTTACCTGATATACGCAATTCCTGCTGAAAGCTTCAGATTTTTGTAACGGGTTACTATCACCTTTTTATCATTTCTCTAAACCCATTCGATCGGACAGACCCGTGTTAAAGGGTATCTTTCCTATCGACAGACAATTGTTTTTTTGTGTCTCTTGTCGAGTTCAGATTAAATCGTGGCGGATAAAATTACGAAAATTGTTTCGGCTCGGCCATGTTAAGCATCAATCTGAACCACTGGGTGGCAGAGGACGGACAATCCGCTGCCGGAACTGGAACTCTAATTGCGTTGATGTCCCGGCGCACAGGAAAGGAGGCAAAAATGACTGAAAGTATCTACAAAGTGATTCAACTGGTAGGAAGCAGCGAAACTTCCTGGGAAGAAGCTGCGAAAAATGCGATTGAGAAAGCCGGCCAAACCCTTCGAGACTTAAGGATTGCGGAGGTTGAGAAGCTTGATATGAAAGTAGAAAACGGCAAAGTGGCATCTTATCGCGCCCGGGTAAACCTTTCGTTCAAATATGGCGGCGGCGAATAGCCCTGCCGAAAATATCTCCTAAATAGAGGTGTTTGGTGTCTTGCGTTTGACGC
>JBAVYC010000942.1:0-1840 GCA_049698595.1 Desulfobacterales bacterium
AATTTTAGCGGCCAGCATCATGATGATCCTGCTGGTTACGCTCGGCGTCGCCACCCATCTGGTCAATCAGATCCATGTCGCCGACCAGGAGCGGGTCGACACCTTGCACCAGGTGGAATATGCCAGCAAGATGGTCTCCCTGGGGCGCCTGGCCTCCGGGGTGGCCCATGAGATCAACAACCCGCTGGCCATCATTAACGAAAAGGCCGGTCACATCAAGGACATATTCACCTTGACCGAGACCTACGCCAAAGATCCCAAACTCATCGACCTGGTGGATTCGGTGATTTCCATGGTGCAGCGCTGCGCGGCTGTCACCAGAGGCATGTTGAATTTTGCCCGGCACCTCAATCTGAGCATCCAAACCATCGATCTGAAAGAAATTATCGCTGAGGTTAAAAGCGTTCTGGCCAAAGAGTCTGAACTCAGATCGATAAGCGTGGGGGTAACGGTGTCGGAGGATATACCGCCGTTTGAAAGTGATCGCGGTAAACTGGAGCAGGTTTTTTTCAATTTATTTAACAGCGCCATCGGGGCCATGAGCGATGGCGGTCATCTGGAGATTAGGGCCACGCGAAAAAATGAGGATTATATTTCGGTTACCTTTACCGATAACGGCCGCGGCATCCCGGAATCGGACCTGAAGCACATTTTTGAACCGTTTTATTATTCTAAAACGGGTCACAGTGGAACCGGCCTGGGCCTGGCGGTCACCTATGCCCTGGTGCAGGAAATCGGGGGCAAGATCCGTGTTCAGAGTCGCCCCGGCCGGGAAACCTGTTTTGATATCTGCATCCCCCTGGTAAGGCCCAAACCGGACAAGCCGGAATTGAAGATTGAAGATTGAAGATTTATTGTACCGCTTCGCTCTGCCTTTTCAATTTAAATCGATAGCATTCCTCTCCGAGCCGCAGGATCTACCCTTCGAGGCGTAGTCCGGTATTCCCCTGCGGGACGGAGTCGAGCCGGAGGCTAAGATATTCAATCCGGCTTTGGCATAAATCATGCGCAAACATGATGTGATTTCAATAAAATAGGTAACGAAATCCATCATCAAGGAGGGAAGGGTTTTGTATGGGTGCTAAACCGGATATGATCACAGAGACGGGTCTGCAGTTCTTTGGCAGGATATCGGCTTCCATTTCACATGAGATAAAAAATGTGCTGGCGATTGTCAATGAGAATGCCGGGCTGCTGGAAGACTTTACCTTAATGGCGGACCGGGGCAAACCGATCGATCCGGCAAGGTTGAAAATGATGGCGGCGGCGGTTAAAAGGCAGGTCGCCCGGGCGGACGAAATCATTAAGAATATGAACCGGTTCGCTCACAGTATCGATCAAACCACCTCAACCGTTGATCTGGATCAAACGCTTGAACTGTTCATTGCCCTGACAGCCAGGTTTGCCGCCATGCGAGGTGTCAAGGTGGAACTGCAACTATCGGCAAGTCCGCTAAGGATTCCGACAGCACCTTATTATTTGCTGAACCTTCTCTGGCTATGCCTGGATTTCTGCATGTCCGCCAGCGGAGATGAAAAACGGGTTGAGCTTGTCGTCGAAGAAGCCGAAAACAGTGTTAGAATTCGGTTCCAACGGCTGGCAGGTCTTAGTGCGGCGCTGGCGGAGACTTTTCCGTCTGACCGTGAAAAGATTCTGCTCACCGTGCTGGAAGCCGTTTTGACGGCAGAACCCGAACGCGCCGAGGTTGTTCTGCGACTATCGAAAAACAATGGAGTAAATTAATGCCCGCCAAAGTTTTAATCGTTGATGACGAAAAGGATTTTTTGGATATCATGGCTGAGCGCATGGGCGCCCGGGGCGTGGAGGTATCCACCACTAC
>JBAVYC010000943.1:0-2767 GCA_049698595.1 Desulfobacterales bacterium
ATTACATTGACGTTCACTTTTGCCTCCTTTCTTCAGGACTTATTTTGCTTTTTTCAAGAAGAGATTTATGATAATCATGGCATACGATCAATTTATCTATAAATCTATGCTCAACTCATACTCACCGGCACCCAATACCTTTTTGATCTTGAAACCGAATTTTTTCCCAAGAGCCAACATTTGTGTATTTTCGGCCAGAACGGTTCCCATTACTTTTTCAAGCCCACGCTCTTTTGCGATCGAGATACAACGCTGCAACAGCGCAGCCCCTAAGTAATCGATCATGTCCCCGAAATCGACATCCAGCATATCTCCCAGGCTCACAAAATAGCTAAACCCGATATTCTCCTTAATAGAAAGATCCAGAATCGCTGTACAAATTGCACCACTTTGGGAGATAAATGCCATTTTCCCGGCAATAGGCATTTGGTTTGCAAAACTGGCATTAAGATTTGAGCGGCCGGACATAATTCCTACACAATTCGGGCCAATAATTCGTATGCCTGAATGCCCTGCTTCTTTTTGGATGGCCATCTCCAGCTTTTTGCCTTGCTCTCCGATCTCTTTTCCGCCGGCCGATATAATCACAGCACCGCCGACACCGACATCGACGCAATCCTTAACGATTTCGGGGACTGAGGTAATTGGTGTGGAAATAATTGCCAGATCCACCGGAACCTCAAGATCCCTGACCGAGGGACAGGCCGGAAATTTCCCTATTTTTTTATGTTTGGGATTGATAGCGAAAATTTCACCTGCAAAGCCGCTTACGATCAAGTTTTGCACGAGAGCAGCGCCGACACTGCCCTTTCTTTCGCTGGCACCGACGACCGCGATTGATTTTGGCTGAAATATTTTATCCAAATTTTCAATGCTCATGACCCGCAATTCCTTTGTTAACCGGTTTTGTATGGATTCACCACCATAACCGGCACCGGCGATGTTTTGACCACCCGTTCCGCCACCGAGCCGAAGATTATTTTATCCATGCCCTTACGGCCATGAGTGCCCATGATGACCAAATCTATTTGATGTTCTTCAATATAGTTGAGAATTTCTTCCGAAGCGTCTCCGGCTACCACCGCCGTTTTGGTGTTTGGATATTTGCTGAAGTGCTCATCCATGAACTCATACAATCGTTTTTCAGCGCCTTCGATTATCTCTTTTTCAAACTTGTTGATTGAAGGATGCGGCACATAAATACTGGTAAAATATTCAAATACCCTTGCGGCAAACAAAATGTGAATTTTGGATTCAAATTTTTCCGCCACTGTCTGTATATACGGAATAATTTTTTCAGATGATTCCGAAAGATCAACCGGGAACAAAATCCTCTTAAATTCTTTCATTTCAAACCCTCCTATTCCATTCATTGTGGATCGGAGCTATTCCGCATAGATCACCCTTTTATTTTCACGATGATCCACCATGTAAAGCAAGGTTGCTTTTGTGCGAAGGTCCTTAATCAATTTTTGAAGTTCGGAACGTTCGATGCTGCGCATGCGAATATATACTTTGCGATAGCCTTCCGCTACATCATCATAGGAAGACAAAATGCTGACCATCCGCCCTCCATAGATGCGGATAATATCGGCAACTTCCTTAATTGATCCCGGTTTGTCTTCCACCTGAAAGCCAAACTGAATCCCGCCGTTACCCACCCCGGTAAGTGAAATGAGGACTCTGAACAAATCGGTTTGGGTTATCGTACCAACGAGTTGTCCGTCGGCAGCGACAACAGGTGCACCGGATATTCTATTTTTTTGAAGCACCTGAGCGGTTTCTTCCACAGTATAATCCGGCGGCACCGTGATCACATCTCTAGTCATGATGTCTTTTACTTTGATCTTCATCAGAAGATACAGAAGTTCATGGACTTCCAAAGTGGTGGCGTCGGATGCCGATGCCTTCTTAAGATCGCGATCGGTGACGATTCCAACCAATTTGGCTTTTTTCATCACCGGCAGCATTCGAATGTCATTCTCCTTTAACAGCTTCATAGCATCCTGCATGGAATCGTTTACATCGACAGTGATAACATTTTTGCTCATCCAATTTTTTACTAGCATAATTTAATCCCCCTTATTCATCATGGTCACATGACAGAATTTTAATCTTTTTAACTTGATAAGAGCACAAGTTATGCCAATTTGTTGGGTTTTTACTTTTAGTTTAAATTCAATGTATTAGAACCTACTGAGTGGAGTTTTTACTTTCAATGCATTAGAATTTAGAAAAATTTCTACTTTTTATTTCGTAATTTTGCGAAGCGGCGTAAAACCTGTTTTATTAAAAGCTTCATGATTTCTATATAATTATAGAAATTTTGAGATAAGAACTCATGCAAGTCTATTTAAATCGGGAAGTCAGAACCCGGGCCTGGATGACCTTTCGCAGAATTTTGATACCAACCCCAAAACGGGGGGTTGTGTCATCGATTTTTTCACACCGTATAACCCGTCCATCGCGCATATAGTGCGCTTCCTCAGGATGATATCCTTGCGGGGAGGCCATCTTGATCCTGACATTCGACCCGGGCATGAGGGCACGATCAATTTCAATATAGAGGCCATCATCGCTTTGGTTACACATTTTAGCCGGGATTAAATCGCTACTATCCCTGTGGCCTTTTGGGTCGCCCGAAGCAAGTACAACCTGAATAGTAGTTTCCGTTCTTTGTCTAAGCGAATGGCGCCGATTATATTTATCCATGTAACACCTCTTGACTAACAAGTTTATTTTCATTCAGGCATCGTAGGCATATAAC
>JBAVYC010000944.1:0-1735 GCA_049698595.1 Desulfobacterales bacterium
AATAATCTTATTAATATTAAATCAAGCACTTAATACTGTATCTCCACGTTAATTCTTCCTGCCAAAACCTATTCTTGAAAAATTTCGAAATTTCTTTCGCAAAATTTCGAACTTTTCCGACCTGCGCGGTTGACCAGCACATCCATAAATCAGCGACCACCAGCAGAGCTGGGAGTATGAGGATGGCCCCTGGAAGGGGCCGAGGCCATCTCTACTGGTGGCTGCTGATTTTTAAAATTTTTTAATTTCTGTTTTATCGGATCTGTTGGTTTTGATGGCCACTTGACCGACGAACCATTGGCAAGTATCTTGTTTGCCTCAGCCAGCTTTGGTGGTGGTTGTTCTGCTGGCGTTACCAACAAATTGAAAAAAGAGGAAAGCAACTATGTGGCGGGGCAATTCTTATTTTAGTTATAGTAGCCTAAATCCCCCCTGCCCCCCTTTAAAAAAGGGGGATCGAGGGAGATTTCAAAATTGATACAGACCGAATGGCTCACATGGGTGCCATGGCCTGGTTTGGGATCTGCTCGTTGGATAGTACGTGCGGGTTGGTGCTCCATGCTTTTCGGTAAGAAACGGTTTGGCTGTCTGATGCCTTGGTCAGGCCATTTTTATTTATTGTGGGTGCTTTTTCCTCTTCCGGGGCTACCAACGGCTGCTGTAATATTTTTTCATACAGATCCACGTAATGGTATGTCGTTTCCCAATGATCAAACCAAGGAGTGCTTCGCCCCATAACCGGCTCTTTTTTTTGCTTCCCGGCAAGTTGCTGATTTGGCCCATGTTTGCAATACCGCGCTTTTTCACTCGTGGTGTTCGTTGCGGAGTCGGGTATACCGGCCATTGCGCAAGCACACCCGGCATTTGACTTTTCGGCCAGCACCTGTCTCAGGCAGGTATAAGACGCCTGGCTGTCGTAACTGGCGGCGTTCGGCAGCAACATAAAATTGGCTGTTTCGACATAACGGGCGGCCAGAATGCCACTTAAAAGCAAATCCAGCGGGTTGGTGGCACGGGTCTCTTCATAACCGTCGGGAAATCGATCATAAAACAAATTTCGCCAAAATGCCGCGGCATCGATTCCCCGGTCCTCGACATTGGCAAGCAGGCTCTTGGCGGACTCAGCGGTTTGGACCGTAAAGAGACAGGGCATCTCATATTCCCCGGCCGCCGCTGGAATCAAGCCGGTCATCCAATCGTGACAATGGATTAAATCCGGTTGAACCCTGGGTGCTATCTGATTGATGACCTCCCGCTGGAAGTTCAGTGAGATCTCAAGATTTTCCCACGCATTATTGCAATTGATGGGTTTTGAATAGAAAAATGACCGGTCTTCGGCAAGGTGGAGTCGATCCATCGGCAGTTCGATGCTCGGGTTGGCTTGTTGGTTGCGAGATAAGATTTCAAATAATTTACGGTAATCCGGCTGCGCCACATGGACATCGACACCCAGATTTAACAGATCGCTGATCAATTGTGTCGGAAAATCGCCGAAGGATCCCGAGCAGACGCCCATATGGTGTGTGCGGTTTCCCGTCCTTTCGGGCAAAAAGGTTGCTTCGGGAGTCACGAAAAGTATACGGGGTCGGGTTGAATAATTGGACATTTGATATTGGGTACTGGGTATTGGGTATTCGCACTTATCGAGTTTTATCTGACAACATGTTGCAAAGAACTGAGGGTGTCAGGTGTTCCGCCTTAGTACATAGATTCATAAATACAGTAACGTAAAATC
>JBAVYC010000945.1:0-1970 GCA_049698595.1 Desulfobacterales bacterium
ATGCCGCAGTGCAACTTTGTAAATAATTAATACGAATTGAAAATGGATAGCTTAATCCTTTTAAAATAAGACTTTTCCAATAATATTGATTGGGACTTCAAGATATATTCCATTTGTTTAAAACCGCATTCGATGAAAATTAGAATCGTAGCCGGATCAAAAAACATATTGACAATCTATCCGGATAGAAATATAAATTATTCTCAATTGGAAATACCAGTATTTATCTTTATGGAACCGCAGTTCATTCGATCCATTATTCCAACAGATTATCAGAGAGAAAGACAATGATAAATGAGGAAGAGGTCGGCCAGAAAATTAAAGAACTCCGATTGGATGCGAGGCTGACCCTCAATGAGTTGGCCGAAAAAGCAGGGATATCCCAAGGATACCTTTCCAAAATTGAGAACAGCAAGAATGCCCCCCCTGTCTCCACACTGCTCATGATCGCCAAAGCCCTCGGTGTCGGCATCTCACAAATTTTCGGAGAAAATGAAAGTCAGATGCCCATTTCTCTGGTCCGCAAAAAGGACAGGCCTTTTGTGGCACGCAATGGTTCTATCTTCGGCTACAGTTATCAGGCCCTGGCGCACAAGTTTCAAAATAAACATTTCGACCCCTACATTCTCCATATCCCGGGCGATCTTAAAAGGGAAACGGATTTTCATTTTGAACATAAAGGTGAAGAAATGATGTTCGTGGTGAAGGGAAAATTGAGGTTTTTGTATGGTGAACAGGAATTTATTCTCGACGAGGGGGATTGCATTTTCTTCGATTCCAGCATCCCCCACAACGGTTTTAGTTGTGACACCAACGAAGTCGAATGCCTGATCGCCATTTATACCCCGAAATAAAAAATCCCGGGTACTTTGGAGATAAACCCGTAATCCGTCGAATGTTGTACATAACATCCAACCCGTAAAAGGAGGGAACCCATGATGCAGGACCTAAATAATTTAGAGCAGTTGTTGAGCACGGGGAAAATATCCCGACGCGAGTTTTTAACGCGTGTGTCGGCGCTGGGGCTGATGGCGGCCATGTCCCCTGGATTATTAACCACGACAGCAAAAGCAGCGACGCCCAAACAGGGAGGCCGCTTCAGACTCGGCGTGGGCGGTGGTGCCACCACGGATACGCTCGACCCCGGCACCCTGTCAACCACCGCACCGCAGATGGTGCACATGCAGGCCAGAAATTGCCTGACGGAACTGAACCACGAGTACAAACCGATTCCTGAACTGGCCGAAAGCTGGGAGTCTTCACCGGATGCTTCAAAATGGATCTTCAAACTGCGCAAGGGTGTTGAGTTTCACAACGGCAAAACAATGGACGCCGAGGACGTGGTGTTTTCCATTAACTATCACAGGGGCGAACAATCAAAATCGTCCGGCAAGGGACTGGTTGACCCCGTCACGGGCATCAAGATCGACGACAAGTACACCGTGGTTTTTGAACTAGAGGGCGGCAACGCGGACTTTCCCTTTATCATGAGTGATTACCACCTGACAATTGTCCCGGCCGGCACCACCAACTTCGAAGATGGAATGGGGACCGGTGCTTACAAACTGGTCAGCTGGGAGCCGGGCGTCCGGGCGTTGACCACAAAAAATCCCAACTATTGGAAGGAAGGGCGAGGACATTTTGATGAAGTTGAAACCGTCTTTATCGGTGATGTCAGTGCCCGGGTTAATGCCTTGCGGACCGGTCAGATTGACGCCATGAACCGGTGTGAAACCAAGACCTTTCATCTTTTGGAAAAAACGCCTGGAATCAAGCCCATCAACCTGACAGGGACCACCCACTACACTATCCCGATGCTGTGTGATGTGCCGCCGTATGACAACAATGATGTCCGGCTGGGGCTCAAATACGCCATCGACCGCGAGATGCTGGTCAAAACGATCCTGCGCGGATATGGGGCGGTGGGCAACGACCATCCGATTTCTCCCCTGCAGCGGTATTTTGCCTCT
>JBAVYC010000946.1:0-3212 GCA_049698595.1 Desulfobacterales bacterium
GTGCCGTTCCATTTATTTCTTGGATCTCCGGTTCTCCGCGGAATGGAATTCCCATCTGAACGCCTTGTTTTATCAGTGGTTCAGGCAGCGGGAAAATATTGAGTTCTTCCTGTTTCTGAACGATCAGGTAGAAGGGATGGTTGCCGTTTGGGCAATATTCCTCGCAGGCGTAGCATGTCACGCAATCGTGCAATACAAAAGAGTCCTCACCATGAATGATCTTCTCGATTTCAATTCCGGCCATATCCGGATCAAGTTCAAGATGCTGGCATTTTACAAGGCAGTCGTAAGTCCCACAAGCAAAACACATGTCTTCATCAAACTTCAATTCATACATGGGTACCCCCTATTTCAAATCAGCGGCCACCAGCAAAGGTGGCTCCGGCCCTTCCCAGGGGCCATCCTCATACCCCCTCTGCTGGTGGTCGCTGATTGGTTCTGGTTTCCAGCAGGCGATCGACCTGCTTACGGGCATATTTCCGGAAAAGATAATAAAAAAACAGACTGATAATCTCGTGATACTGACTGGCTTTTTCCGAGTAATCTGCGGAGCGCAGTTTTTCGAGATTCGATTTGTAATATTTGTTGAAGCTGTTGTCGACATAGCCGTGAATGAAATCAGCCATATATTTCAGATCTGCGGGATCAAAATCATCTTTTGGTCCGAATCCCACCCGTTCCATATCGACCATTAATTTTCCGATGGCAACGTCGTCGGCTGAAAAAACCTCTTCGTCATCCCGCGATTCGGGTGAGAGCAGCCCCCATTCAATTGCCCTGAAGAGCCATTTCCGTCCCAGACCGGTTGCCTCTCGAAATGCATCTTTTCCAATTACTTCGGTGGTCAGCAATCGATCCTGGGGCCGTGAAAATTTGCTGTGAAATTGGGAAACAGCCTGGTCGGATGGAGACTGTTTTTTAAATTTTTTTACAATCTTTTTTATTTCGGGAATCGGCAGGTAATAATTGTCGCGCAGGTCCTTGATAAGTTGGATCTGATCGACATATCGTTCGCCGTATTCAGCGGAATTGACACCGGATTTGCGGGGCTTTCGCAGCAGGCCTTCGCGAATATAGAAGTGAATGGTTTCCTTGGGGACGCCGGTTTTTTTGACGAGTTCGCTGATTTTCATCGTTCACCGGGTGGATCTGCTTAATATTGGAAAAAAGATTCTTTGATCGGGATTCTTAAATATCATACTCAATTAGTCTCTAAATAAAATAAATGTCAAGCAAAAAATAAATATTTTAGCTTGACAAAAATACCCCATATTATTAATGAATTCTATGTGTATTGAGTTGCACGCATTACATGTAGTGCATTGCACGAACCACAATTTAAGGAACCAAAAGATTACACATCATAGAAAACTATTTTAAAAAGGGAGCAAAAAAACGATGCCACAACAAGTCGCAGACCGAAGAGACCAGGATTTTGTTATCTGGGAGCAGATGCAGTGTGAAGAGATCCTAAAGAATGAAAAGTACCAAGAATTCAATCGGAAAACCTGTGATATGATTCTGACCGAAGCCCGGGCGTTGGCGATCAAAGAGCTGTTGCCGCTGATGGCCGAAGGAGACGAGCAGGGGGTAAAGTTGGAAAACGGTACGGTAAAGGTACCCGAAAGTTTTCATCGGGTATTTAATCTCGTTTTAGAAGGCGAATGGAATAATCTCGGGGTACCCGAGGAAATGGGAGGACAGGGCGCACCCGCATTTATCGGGGCTGCGGCCGCCGAATATTTTCTGGGATCCAATTGGGCCTTGTACTGCTATGCCACCATGGGTAACGGTACCGCCCACATTATTAACTTATTCGGCACCCCGGAGCAGAAAGAGAAATATGTAAAAAAACTCACTGCCGCGGAATGGGGCGGTACCATGCTGCTGACCGAATCCGAGGCGGGTTCGGATGTCGGTGCGCTGACGACGACTGCCGTTAGAAATGACGATGGGACCTACTCTTTGACAGGCAGTAAAATCTTTATCACCAATGGGGAACATGATCTGGCTGAGAATATTATCAACCCGGTTCTGGCGCGCATCGAAGGCGATCCGCCCGGCACCAAGGGCATCTCCCTTTTTCTGGTTCCAAAATATTTTGTCAATGATGATGGCAGCCTGGGCGACCGCAATGATATCGTCTGTTCGGGCATTGAGGAAAAGCACGGCATCCATGCCAGCGCTACCTGCAGCATGACACTGGGCAGCAAGGGGGAATGCATCGGCTATCTGCTGGGGGAGGAATGCCAGGGCATGAAGATCATGTTCAACATGATCAACCACGCCCGCATGAGTACCGGTCTGCAGGGCATGTCTTATGCGTCCGCCGCCTATCTGCTGGCTGTCAATTATGCCCGGGAGCGGATCCAGGGCAGAGACCTTGAGAATTTTGCTGATCATGGTGCGCCTTCGGTGCCTATCATTCGGCATCCGGATGTTCGCCGCAATCTATTGTGGATGAAATCCTATGTTGATGGTATGCGCAGCTTTTTCTATTTCATGACCCGCAGCGGCTCACAGGCGCTGATTACCGATTCGGCCGAAGAGCAGGAACGCTTCGAAGATCTATTCTCGATGTTGACACCCATCGTTAAAGATTATATGGCGGTAAAAGGACACGAAGTCTGCGTTCAAGCTATCCAGGTTTTTGGTGGGGCCGGATACACAAGAGATTACCTGGTCGAACAATATGCACGGGACTGTAAAATCACTTCGATTTATGAGGGCACCAGCGGAATCCAGGCCATGGATCTGCTGGCGCGCAAAATCGGTATGAAAAAAGGACTCGTTTTCATGAACTTTCTGGGGGAAATTCAGAAAACAGCAGCCCGGGCTAAAGACTTCGAGAACTTAAAAGATCTTGCCGCCACCGTCGAGCAAACCGCTAACCGTCTGGGTGAAATTGCCATGCATATCGGTAAAATGGCCATGTCTGAAAACTTTAAAGTGGCTTTTGCCCACGCCCTGCCGTTTTTGTATGCCATGGGGGATACGATCATGGCCTGGATGTTGTTGTGGCGGGCGGTGGTTGCATCTGAAAAACTTGCCGGCAAGCCCAAGAAAAAGGATGTCGCTTTTTACGAAGGCCAAATCAAAACCGCCGAGTTTTTCATCAACACGGAGCTTCCGCTGACGTCCGGCAAAATGAAGGCAATCAAGGGCGGGTGTGCCGCAGCGATCGAGATTGCGGATGAGGGTTTTGGTGGTCT
>JBAVYC010000947.1:0-5388 GCA_049698595.1 Desulfobacterales bacterium
GGTAGGGGCCAGGGCCACCTCTGCTGGGGGTCGCTGATTTATATCAATTCATAAGCCGCCGGCATCGATCAGACACGCACCCATCAAGCAAGCCCTCGCGGTAACGGTAGAACCTTTTAAATTCTCACCGCCATAGCCGGTGGCTTATGAATTGAGTGAATAATGGTTGGTCTACAGCCCGTCCAGTATCGCTTCGAGAAGGCGATTGCGGTTAGCAGGGGTCACTTCCAATAGGCGAATATCCAGCCGCTGATTGATTTCCCGGATGAAATCATTGCCTTTCAGCGCAATGGTGGCAAGCACCTGTCTGTCGGCGTTCAAAGCATCGCGGACAAGATTCCGAAAACGGTTTGAAAAAAGCTCCATTAATTTTCTTTAATATTCATACATAATAATTTGGAATGGTATATTCAGCTACGCTTCCGAAAATCTAACGGGTTGCATAATATTCCTGACTTGCATATGTATGATGTAAATTGAAAGGCTAGTCCATCAGTATTTTTTTAAATTCGCATCAATTAAAAAGGAAAAGTACAATGAAGGTGGTTTTTCACGAAGATTTCTACCCGGTCTACACCAGTGATCCGGCAGCGGCCTCCGGACGTATGGAGGCTATCGTTGAAACCATTGAACCGCACGTAGAGTTCGTTCCAGCGGAAACGGCCTTCCGGCATCAGATCGCCGCAGTTCACACCGAGATGCATATTCAGCATGTCGAAAACCGGGGATTATACGAAGTTGCGGCCCTGGCTGCCGGCGGCGCCGTTCAGGCCGCTCAAATCGGTCTGTCCGAACCCTGCTTTGGACTGATCCGTCCTCCGGGACACCACGCCTCTGCGGCCTCAGCCTGGGGGTTTTGCTTTTTCAACAACATGGCCGTGGCATTGGAGGCACTGAGGCGCCAGAAAAAAATTGTAAGCGCCTGTGTACTGGATATCGATCTTCATTTCGGAGACGGCACGCTAAACATTTTAGGAAATCGAGACGGGGTGACCGTTGTCAATGTTGAAGGCCACAGCCGAAGCCGCTATCTGCAGGAGGTGGAAGAGGTCATGAAAAATTGCCGGGCGGATCTGATCGGCATTTCTGCGGGATTCGACAACCACGCCGAAGACTGGGGCGGTCTGCTCAACACCGAGGATTACGAAGAGATCGGATACCGGGTCCGATCGGCTGCCGACCGTAATGCGGGAGGTTGTTTTGGTATTCTGGAAGGGGGATATAATCACGAGGTGCTCGGGGCGAATGTGTTGGCTTTGATTCAGGGTATGGCTAGGCGATGAGAGGCTGTGGTATTGAACGTCGAATTTAGCCACTTATAAATCGGCCCGAAAGCTGCTATTAAAACCTGTGATACGATGCATTCGGGTCCACAATAAATTAAGGCTTAAAATTATATAGAAAGTCATATCTTTGACGGATTATTCCCATCTTTCTTCCCACATTTATGTTCCAATATTTTAGCAGCTTTTTAACTAACTGAATTAATTATAAAATAAATATTAAAAAATTGGCATAATTTCTGCTTATTTTTTACATTAAGAAGCTGTCTTCTTTTAAATGTTTTAAAATTTCAATCAATGGGGATATGGCGATCATGAAAAAGTTTTTTATTGGTTTTTTAATCATTTCATTTTTGGCGGTAAGCATGGGATGTGCTGAATGGAATCGAACTGCAAAGGGCGCGGCCATCGGTGCCGGTGTCGGTGGTGCGGCCGGGGGTCTCATCGGCTATGCAACCGGCAATACGGCCGCCGGAGTTTTGATTGGCGCCGCCGTTGGAGGGGCTGCCGGAGCGCTCATTGGAAATTATATGGACAAGCAGGCCGCAGAAATTGAGAGAGATATCGAAGGTGCAAAGGTTGAGCGCGTGGGTGAAGGAATCAAAATTACTTTTAACTCCGGCATTTTGTTCGACGTAAATAAAGCAAATCTGAAGGATTACTCCAGAACCGAGCTGACAAAATTAGCGGCAATTTTAAGCAAATACAATGACACCAATATTCTTCTGGCCGGCTATACCGATTCCACCGGTTCCGAAGAATATAATATGCAGCTCTCCCGGAGCCGTGCCCAGTCGGTTGCCGACTATCTGGTTGTCCGCAATGTTAACTCCGAACGGTTTTCCGTATACGGTCATGGTGAATCCGACCCGGTTGCCGCCAACGATACAGAGGGTGGGCGTGCTCAAAACCGCCGAGTCGAGGTCGCCATCTGGGCAAACGAAAAGCTAAAAAGAGTAGCTCAAGAAAAAACAAGCTAATAGAAGATTAAATATTTCACAACAAAGGAAAAGAGAGATGAAATCTATAAGAAAAAGGATCAGTTTTATAAGTTTATTTATGGCGACCATTATGTTGTTCATCGCAATTCCATATCAACCGTTATTAGCTGCGATGGTTCCCACAGAGGCCACTATTTACCAATTTAAAGCCCAAGATGCACGGGACCACTTGAAAACGCTTATTTCTGGAAACGATATTAAAAATGCATTGATTTCCCAGGGTATTGACCCTGATGAAGCAAAAGCTCGGGTTGATAGTCTATCAGATTCTGAGGTAATAGAAGTGGCGGATAAGATCGAGCAGCTTCCAGCCGGTGCAGGTGTATTCGGGGCAATCATAGGTGCCGCTTTGATCGTATTTTTAGTTTTATTGTTAACGGACATACTGGGATATACCGATGTTTTCCCTTTTGTAAAATCACAAAAGAAATAATACCCTGGGCGATAAAGCCATCCTGTCCATCTATCCCTATTCTCAATTCGGGTGGTCACTTCTATTGAGACAATTTATAATGATTAGCTTTTATTGTTGTTTAGATCTTAGCCTATTTGCCAAATCTTAATCTTTCTTTTTGAGTTTTTCTTTGACTTTTGCTTGTTCAGCACGGCGGGCTTCTCCCGCCTTTTTATATGCTTCTCGCTGTTCCTCTGAGACATGCATGAAAACCTTGCGCCATGTCTCATCTTCAGACCAGATAATCGGTCATGACCCCGTAAAATCTTGGCGAGGCTGACCCGATTTTACCGTTAGCAACACATTCAGCAAGCCGATTCAGCGGCATAAAGCTATCATTATCATTGGTATGGGTTGCTTCCTGATCCCAATGTAAATCCTGGGTATAGAAATGCTCAGGAGCATCATCTACAGGCTGGGCATACACTTTTCTCGATAAGTGCCTTTCTTGTAAGCCTTCTCCCGGCAGCTTTTCGAGATCTGTCGTTGTCAGCAAAGCAACTCTGCATTCGGAGAGTGGTTTTTCAAGTTTGGTGAAGGGTACATTTTGATGAGAAATCCATTTATAGGGTTTAGTATACCCATGAGCCGCATAATATTCCCTAGAAAGATCAATATAGCTCAAAAATGAACGCTGCGGTCTACGTTGGACCATTTCAGATTTACTCCCTTTCCGACATATGCTTATAAAAAAATTTAGTTGATAGGGTAGTATAGATTATTTCGATTTTTTACTTTTTAGGGTCACAAATTGTGATCTTCAATCGTTATATTCCTTTTGGGTCAATTCCCCGGATCAGGAGGATTCATGTTAGGTTAAGGCCTGTTCTATATCGGCGACGAGATCATCCACATCCTCAATGCCGACAGACAACCGCATCAGGCTTTCGGTGACACCCAGCTCTGCACGTTGTTCATCGGTCAGTTTTGCATGGGAGGTGGCTACCGGCGCACAAATGATGGTTTCAACGCCGCCGAGACTGAGTGCCGGTCTTATCAAGATGAGATTTCTTAAAAATCCATGGGGATCGATTTTTTGATCGTCCAATTCAAATGACAGCATTCCGCCAAAAGCACGCATCTGTTTGCAGGCGATATCAAAACCCGGATGATCTGCCAGGCCGGGATAATTCACCTTCCGGATGAGGGCGTTGGCTTGCAGGTACCTGGCAATTTCCAATGCATTTTTATTTTGCTTCTCCACCCGGATCCCCAGGGTTTTTAAACTTCTCTCAATCAGATAGCAGGTCATGGCATTCAGGCTGCCGCCGGAATTGGCCGCAAATCCTTTGATTCTTGTGATTAACTTTTTGGAAGCCAGAACGGCGCCACAGCAAATATCACTGTGCCCGCCGATATATTTTGTTCCGCTGTGGATGACGATGTCGATTCCGTAATCCAGCGGATTTTGATTGATAGGCGACGCAAAGGTGTTGTCAATTACGGTTACAATATCTTTGGTTTTTGCCAGTCGCGCGACCGCTGCGATATCCGTGACCACCAGCAGTGGATTGGAGGGCGATTCAATGTAAACGATCCTGGTGTTATTACGAATCGCATCTTCAATTTCAGCGAGATTGCTGGATACAAAAGAATATTCGATGCCGAATCTATCAAAATCAGCGGTTGCAAAATGATGCGTCCCGCCGTAAATATCTCGTTGCAGAACGATGTGATCCCCACTTTTGAGCAGGGCAAAAACTACCGTGCTGATGGCGGCCATGCCCGAGCTGAAGATCAAACCATCCTCTGCGTTTTCCAAGGCACATAATTTATCGATGACCGTCTTCTGATTGGGCGTGTTGAAATACCGGGGATAGACATTTTCCGGTCTGTCAAGATATTCAAAAGAAGAAGAGGTGAATACCGGCGTATTGATTCCTCTGGTTTCCGGGTCCACATAAGTTCCGCTGTGAACGCACTGGGTATCCTTTTTCATGATATGACCCTCCCAATTGTGTAATGATGAGTTTCCGGCCGCGACGATACATTATTCTTATATCGATTTCAACCCGAACACGCCGGTTGTAGCGAATCGTAAATCCCGATTTATCGGGGAATTGAATATTGAAGGTTGAAGATTGAAGATTTGTGGTATCGCTCTCCGAGGCGTAGGCGCTGCAACCCCTACGAGCCGGAGGCTTCGCTCTGTCCTTTTTATTTAATCGGTAGAACCTTTCCGGGTCCACCACAGGAATTGATGGTTTAATATCGGATTTATGGTCTTACCTTATTTAAAAAGATTGAGACACCACCATAAAAGTGGCTGATTAAATAAAATCAAGGAGATTCAATATGAATATTTTGAAAAAGATTTCCCCCACCGCATTCAAAAGTGGCATGAAACTTACAGGGGCCTGATCGGTACGGGGGCCAAGGTTCTTACCACCAGGGCTGTCAGAACGCATACAATCATGGATCCTTATTGGAAACATCACACAAACAAAGACCGCGGGCGGCTCGATGCTCTTGGCCTCAGCGCTCGGGAAATGGGAAGCAACTGAAGTCGGAATTCGGCCTCCGGCCCATAGGGGCTTGCGCCTACGCCCCGGCGGGAACGTGGAAGGGGTACTTAAAATGAACATTGAACGTCCAACATCCAATAATGTATTCTGTCAATTAAAAAAAGGCTGTGCAAAGCAAAGCCATC
>JBAVYC010000948.1:0-1821 GCA_049698595.1 Desulfobacterales bacterium
GTTGCAAAGATTTGATGTTATACACTCGATATAGAATGTGGGTTGGCCAGGGGAAACCCATAATGGCCGGGCGTTTTAGGTTTATTCATCAAATCTGAAATTGTAGGAATTAAAATGCATATTCATAGTGTTAATGACTTTACCAAGAGGCAGCAGATAAAAAATCCTGGAAGCGCTTTACAGAATTTCTTGCGGAAAATATTAAAATAGGAAGTTAGATGCCATGGCGACTGTTCAATTTAGACTCAACGGCAAGTCCGTCACCTTGAAGGTTGCAGAAGACCGACCGCTCCTATGGACATTGCGAACGGATCTGGCATTGACCGGGGTCAAATATGCATGCGGTGAGGGCTTGTGCGGTGCCTGCACGGTGCTGGTAAACGGGGAGGCAGTGCTATCATGTCAAACTCCCGTTGAGGATGTGGACGGTGCCGAGGTCGTTACCATCGAAGGCCTGGCCCAAAATGGGAAACTGCATCCGATCCAGCAGGCGTTTATTGATCATGATGCCATGCAGTGTGGCTTTTGTACGTCAGGGATGATCATGAAGGCGTACAGTTTTTTGGCCGAAAACTATCAGCCGACGCAAGATGAGATCATCGCAGCGATGGATGACAACCTTTGCCGCTGCGGGTCACATGTCAGAATTGTTCAGGCCATTCAGACCGCCGCGAGACGAATGAAGAAAGGAGGGCAGGGATGAAGAACGAAAAATTTGTCAAATCCTCAAACGTTCGTTCGACGTCCTCCGCGCAGGTGACTCGCCGGGAATTCTTCAAGCGTATGGGCTTGCTGGGCGGCGGTATAATGGTCTACGTATCTTTTGGAGATCCGTCGTCCTGGTCGGATTCCCAGGCGGATTTCAATACGTTTTTTAGAATCGGCGCTGACGGTCGGATTACCTGTTTTACCGGTAAAATTGAGATGGGCCAGGGAGTTATCACCTCTCTGGCCCAGATGCTGGCAGATGAGCTTGTCGTACCGCTGACGTCGGTGGAAATGGTGATGGGGGATACCCTGCTGTGTCCTTATGACAGGGGCACCTTCGGCTCTCTGAGTACACCATATTTTGGTGTGGCCCTGCGGCAGGCGGCGGCCGAAGCACGATCGGTTCTGGTTCAAATGGCTGCCGAGAAGCTGAACGTGCCGCCGTCGCAATTGAAGGTTAAGGATGGACAAATCATCGATCGCAAGAATTCGAACCGGAGCGTGACGTACGCCAAGCTTACGGGGGGGAACATAATCGAACGTCGTTTGAAACAAAGCGTATCCCCTCTGCCTGCTTCCCAGCACACCATTTCCGGTAAAGCCACCGGCCGCATAGACGCGCGGCAAAAGGTGACCGGTGAAGCGCACTACTCAGCAGACATCCGGTTGCCAGGAATGCTCTATGCCAAAATTTTACGGCCACCGGCCCATGACGCCATTTTAAAACGTATAGATCTGGATTCCGCCAAAAAAATCAAGGGTGTTAAAATCATCCGGGACGGCGATCTGTTTGCCGCCCTCCATCAATATCCGGATGAGGCCCAAAAAGCCCTGGATAAGATAAACGTCGAATGGGAACAGCCAGAGCCGAGAGTTGACAATCGCACCATCTTCGATCATCTTCTGCGTTCTGCACCGTCTGCGGAGATCATCGCACAAAACGGCAATATCGAATCAGGGCGGAATCATGCCGCACAGAATTTCGAAGCTAGGTATTTGAATCATTATGTCGCTCATGCGCCCATGGAACCCCATACGGCTGTTGTGCAGATTGAAGGTCAAAAGGCGACGGTCTGGGCCTCGACCCAAACACCGTTTTGGGCGCAGCAGGAG
>JBAVYC010000949.1:0-3793 GCA_049698595.1 Desulfobacterales bacterium
CACAAAAGATTCTATCATGGCCATGATTTGACCGGTATCAAATCCCTTGAGGTGAATCGCGCCGGATCGGCAGGAGGCCGCGCAAAGTCCGCAGCCCTTGCACAAGGTCGCCTGAATTTCAGCTTTACCGGTTTTTTCATTGAATTTGGGGGCCGAATAGGGGCACACCGAAATGCACACGCCGCATCGGCTGCAAAAATTCGGGTCAGTCAGGGCAACCATGCCGCTGACGGAAAGCTCAAGGGAGGATAAAACGGTTACGGCTCTGGATGCCGCCGCCTGAGCCTGGGAAATCGATTCATCGATCGGCTTGGGAGCGTGGGCCAGGCCACATACAAATACACCGTCGGTGGCAAAGTCATTCGGCCGCAATTTGACGTGGGCTTCGGCAAAAAAGCCATCATCATTTTGAGTGACTTTATACAGCTGAGCCAGGGGATTATCTTTTTGCGGCACGATCGCGCTCGCTAGAATCAGAAGATCGCTGTTGATAACCATGGGACGGCGCAGGACCCGATCCGTAAAGTTGATTTCCAGCCCATTTTCGCCCGTACCGACGCTAATATCGCATTCGCTGTTGTAGCGCACAAATCTTATCCCCTGATCCCGCGCTTTTCGATACAGATCTTCGCGCAGCCCGTAGGATCTCAAGTCCCTGTATAATATGAAAATCTCAAGCTCGGGCTGAATCGATTTCAGATCCAGGGCGCTTTTTATGGATTGGGTGCAGCAAACCTTGGAGCAATAGGGCCGTTCGGCAATGCGTGATCCGACACATTGCACGAATACCGCCGTTTGACAGGCGCCAAAAGCCCGGTCTGCTTTCAGTTTGTCCTGGAATTCCAACCCGGTCATTACCCGCGGATCCGAGCCATATAAAAAATTTTCCGGTGTGTACTCCACTGCCCCGCTGGCAATTATCGTGACACCATGTTCAAGAACACTTTCACCATCAGTTTGGACAGTGGTTTTGAAATTGCCGACAAATCCGTCAACCTTTTGAATGTCAGCATTTAAAAAGACCTTTATGTTCTCATCGCTTTGCACCTGCTCGATGAGATTTTGTACAAATTGACTTATATTCTCACCCTGCCAGGTTTCCCTCAAATGCAGGGCCTGGCCGCCAAGCTCGCCGTCCTTTTCAACCAGATAGGTCGTGTATCCCTGCCGGGCCAAGGTCCTGGCGGCGGTCAAGCCCGCAACACCACCTCCGATCACCAGCACGGCCTGATTAATTTTCATCACCGGTTCTTCCAGAGGATCATGCAATCTAACCTTGGCAACCGACATTTCAACCAGATCTTTGGCTTTTTGAGTGGCCTGTTCCATATCGTCTTTGTGAACCCACGAGCACTGGTTGCGAATATTGGTCATCTCGAACAAATATTTGTTCAGTCCGGCATTTATCAGGGTCTCCTGGAACAGCGGCTCATGGGTTTTGGGGGTGCAGGCCGAAACCACCACCCGGTTCAGTCCATGGTCTCGAATAATCTGGGAAATTTGACTTTGGGTATCCTGGGAACAGCTGAAAAGGTTTTGTTCGGCATAAACCACATGCGGCAAGGTTTTGGCGAACTCAACCACCTGGGGCACATCGACAAAGCCGGCAATATTGGTGCCGCAACAGCAGACGAATACCCCGACACGCGGCGGTTCGCCGCGAACATTGACCTCCTGGACCGTTTCTTTGATTTTAGTCTGCGTGCCGCGGGCATCGAAGAGTCTGCTGCCGACCTGGCCGGCCGCCGCACTGGCATCGATCACCGCAGACGGAATATCTTTGGGAGCCTGCAAAGCACCGCAGACATAGATACCCGGCCGGGAGGTTCGGACCGGATCAAGGCCGTCGGTCTTCACATAGTGATGTTGATTCAGATCGACTTGCAGCTTTTCGGCCAGGGCGACCGTGCCGGCATCGACACCCAACCCCACCGACAGGACAACAATATCGAACTTTTCGCCAACGCGGTTGCCCTTTTCGTCGACATAGCGGATGAGATGGGTGCCCTCCGCATTCATGGGCTCGACATGGGTGATGCGCGACTTGATGAACCGAACGGCAAGATCGTCTTTGGCGCGGTTGTAATAGCGTTCGAAATCCTTGCCGAAGGTCCGAACATCGATATAAAAGATGGCTGCATCCAAACCGTTTTGGCTGTGCTCTTTGGCCAGAATGGCCTCTTTGACGGCATAGGTGCAGCAAACCGCCGAGCAGTAGCCTCGAGCGCCGGTATGGTTATCGCGTGAGCCCACACACTGAAGCCAGGCAATTTTTTTCGGCTCTGTATTGTCCGAGGGCCGCAGCAGATGCCCCCCGTAGGGGCCGGAGGCGGACAGGATTCTTTCAAATTCAAGACTGGTGACGATATTCTTGGATTTCGAATACCCGTAGGTGTCATAGATCCGCGGGTCGAATACGCGGCCGCCGGATGCTAATATTACGGCACCGACATTCAATGACAGTTGCCGCGGTTGCTCCTCGAAGTCGATGGCACCGGTGGGACAAAATTTCTGGCAGGCTTTACACTTGCCCCGGGTAAGGTAGATACACTGTTCGGCATCGATGGTGTATTTTAAAGGAACTGCCTGGGCATACTGCACGTAGACGGCCTTGCGTTTGCTCAGACCGCTGTCATAGGCGTTGGAAACCTTTTTAGGGCATTTTTCGGAACAGGCGCTGCAGGCGATGCACTTGTCCATATCCACGAATCGCGGGTTTTGGGTCAAGCTGACCTCAAAATTGCCCTCTTCGCCGGTAATGCCGTTCACCTCGGTAAGTGTCAGCAATTCAATATTGATATTCCGGCCGACCTCGACCAGTTTGGGGGAAATAATTCACATCGCGCAGTCATTGGTGGGGAATGTTTTATCCAGCTGGGACATCATCCCCCCGATCGCGCTCGACGCTTCGACAAGGTAGACATAGTAACCCGAGTCGGCCAGATCCAGGGTTGCCTGCATCCCGGCAATACCGCCGCCGACCACCAATACCGAACCTGAATTGGATGTTGGCATAATCACTCCGGCATTAAAAATGATGTAATATTGGCAAGATCAAACGAACTTTTAAAAAGCCCCAGGAGTTGCTCATCAATCCCCATGCTTAATCCGAGCAGTTGAGGATAAAGAATCGGGGCGACCGGCTCCCAATTTCCGGAACTCTGCGCGATCCGATCTCGAACCCAATCAAACTGCAAATGGGTATAGGGGCAGGCTGTACATAGAAATTGGGCGCCGGCCTCTTTGGCGCTGGTTATCTTGTTTAGAGCCATGTCCATCGCCAAACGGTCATTTATGCCTGTCAGGGGCGCGCCGCAGCAGTCTAGCTTGCGGGCCCAATCAACACTATATGCCCCGGTAATTTCAACAAGTTCATCAAAAAGTACCGGTGATACCGGATCATCGAATCCGGTAATTTTGCTCGGCCGCAGTGCATGACACCCATAGCTGACTGCGATTTGAAGGCCGCTGTAGGGCTTTAAAATGAATGCTTCCAAATGCTTAAGTTTCACGTCCCGGTGCAACACCTCGAGCAGATGATTGACCCCGACACGGCCTTGATAGTGCAGTTTTTCCTTGGCCAGGATAGCGTTGACATCCATTTTTAAGTCCTGATCCCGGCTTAAAACATCCGCTGCCTTTTTTAATGACCCGTAGCAGCATTTGCACATCGCCATGATAGCCAGCCCGGCGGCTTCAGCCACCGCCAGGTTCTTGGCCGCCGAAAGTACAAAGGCGCGCTGGTCTAAATTTCTAACCGGATATCCGCAGCAGTTGAATTCAGCAAACTCGA